>RFPK01000333.1 GCA_009926195.1 Synechococcaceae bacterium WB4_1_0192
GCACGCTGAAGCCCTTAGGGCCGTAGCTCTCCTGCAGGGACTGCAGACCGGCGTACTGGCGGGTGAAGCCGCAGCGGCTGGCCACGTTCACGATCAGCACCACCTGGCCGGCGAAGGCGCCGAGAGTCTGGGGTTCACCACTGGCGTTGTTGACCTGTACGGCACTCACGTTCACGGCCATCGCGTCGTCCGGCTGCCACAGCCGGTATGGAGGACGGCGGGACGTTAGCGACCTGAGCCCATACACTCGAACTGCCGCAGCCCCGGGGCCGATGAGCGAGGCGACCGCTGCCGGGAAGAACGCAGGCTCCACCAAGGGTGCCGTGCTCACTGAGGTGCTGGCGCAGCAGTTGCAGGCCCTGCTGGAGGCCGGCAACTACGACGGCGTCAAGTTGTTGCTGCAGCCGGTGCAGGAAGTGGATGTCGCCGAGGCGATCGGTGGCCTGCCCCGCACCCTGCAGGCCCTGGCCTTTCGCCTCCTGCCCAAGGACGAGGCGATTGAGGTGTATGAATATCTCGAACCCAGCGTGCAGCAGACGTTGCTGGAGCGGCTGCGCTCCAGCGAGGTGCTGGAGCTGGTGGAGGAGATGTCACCCGACGACCGGGTGAACCTGTTCGATGAGCTCCCCGCCAAGGTTGTGCGTCGCTTGCTGGCGGAGCTGAGTCCGGCGGAACGGCGTGTCACCGCCCAGTTGCTGGGCTACGAGCCGGAGACCGCCGGCCGGTTGATGACCACCGAGTTCATCGACCTCAAGGAGTTCCACAGCGTCGCCCAGGCGCTGACGATCATCCGTCGTCGCGCCCGCGACACCGAGACGATCTACGCCCTCTATGTGACCGATGCCTCCCGCCACCTCACCGGCATCCTGTCGCTGCGGGATCTGGTGGTGGCCGAGCCGGAGGAGCGCCTCGGTGATGTGATGACCCGCGAGGTGGTGAGCGTCGGCACCGACACCGATCAGGAGGAGGTGGCGCGGGTGATCCAGCGTTACGACTTCCTGGCCGTGCCGGTGGTGGATCGGGAGGAGCGGCTGGTGGGGATCGTCACCGTCGACGACGTGATCGACGTGATCCAGCAGGAGGCCACCCGCGACCTCTACGCCGCCGGTGCCGTGCAGGCCGGCGATGAGGACGACTATTTCCAGAGCGATCTGTTCAGCGTGGCGCGCCGCCGGGTGGTGTGGCTGTTGGTGCTGTTGCTGGCCAACAGCGGCACCGCTGCGGTGATCGCCTCGATGGATGCGGTGCTGCACAAGGTTGTGGTGCTCGCCGCCTTCATCCCCCTGTTGATCGGCACCGGCGGCAATGTGGGCGCCCAGAGCTCCACCGTGGTGATCCGCGGCCTGAGCACGCAGCGCATCCAGAGCCTGGGAGCAGCCAGGGCGATCGGGCGAGAAGCGATCGCTGGAGCGCTGCTCGGGCTGCTGATGATGCTGGTGGTGGTGCCCTGGGCCGGCTATGTGAGCGGTGGTAACTGGCTGGTGGCGAGCGCTGCGGGCATCAGCCTGGTGGCGATCACGACCCTGGCCGCCACCGCCGGGGCGGCACTGCCGCTGCTGTTTGAGCGCATCGGCCTTGATCCGGCCCTGATGTCGGCCCCATTCATCGCCACCGCCACGGACGTGGCCGGTGTGTTCATCTACCTGCGCACCGCCAGCTGGCTGCTCGATCGCTTCGCCGGGGCCTGAGCCCGGACCTGCCGCCGTGGGGCCCGGGCCAATCCGGCCTTTCTGAGAGGAGTTCACACTTCTTCAGGTTAGGCTTTACATCAGTTCACGAACCCGGCCGTGGTCGTCGCTGTCGCTCCTGTCCGTGCCGCTGCCTCCGTCTCCGGTCCCTCCCGTGCCGCTGCGGAGCTTGCCGCCCCCACAACCGACCTGGTGCGCTCCTACCTTCGCGACATCGGCCG
>RFPK01000334.1 GCA_009926195.1 Synechococcaceae bacterium WB4_1_0192
GCCGGCCGGTTGCCGCCGAAGCCGTCGCGAATCTGCCAGCCGCGTCCCACCTGTTCAAACACAAACGTGTTGCCGTTCTGCAGCTGAATGCGGTAACGGGTCTTGCCCCCCTGGCTCATCTGCTTGAGCTGGCAGGGCCCATTGAACAGGACCTGGCCGCTGCTCAGCCGGAAGTCGCGATTGCTGGATTGCTGCAGGGCCTGGCTCAGGCTGTTGGCGGCTGTGGGGCCGAAGGACTGCTCCGTCCAGGCGATTGTGGGACCCAGACCGTCGTAGCAGAGCGGCCCGGCTCTTGGGGTGGATCCCGAAGCTGGAAACCCTCGGCTGGGGTGTCAGCAGCATGGTTCTGGTGCAGACCAATGAAAAAGCTCCTGCCCGAAGGCAGGAGCTTGGAGCCGCACCCTGGATTGTCCAGAGGCGATGGCGTTGAGCGATCAGTCGAGATCGGTCATGGCCAGCACAGGCTCGGCCTTGCGGTCGATGCCCTTCTCGAAGCCGGCAGCGGCGGCGCGGGCGCGACCGGCATGCCAGAGGTGACCCACCAGGAAGAAGAAGGCGAGCACGAACTGGGTCGCGGCCAGCCACTGGCGGATGTTCACGAAGTTCACCGAGTTGGGCTCGGTGATGATGCCGCCCACGGAGTTCAGGGACGCGTTGGGGGCGTGGGTCATGTATTCAGCCGCGCGGCGCACCTGCCAGGGCTGAATGTCGTTCTGGAGCTTGTCGAGGCTCAGGCCGTTGGGGCCACGCAGGGGCTCCAGCCAGGGACCGCGGAAGTCCCAGAAGCGCATGGTTTCACCACCGAAGATGATCTCGCCGGTGGGGGAGCGCATCAGGTACTTACCCAGACCGGTGGGACCCATGGCGGAGCCGATGTTGGCGCCGAGGCGCTGGTCGCGCACCAGGAAGGTGAAGCTCTGGGCCTGCGAGGACTCGGCGTTGGTCGGGCCGTAGAACTCGGAGGGGTAGGCGGTGTTGTTGAACCAGATGTAGGCCGAGGCGATGAAGCTCATCATGCTCAGCGCGCCGAGGCTGTAGCTGAGATAGGCCTCACCGTTCCAGATGAAGGCGCGACGCACCCAGCCGAAGGGCTTGGTGACCACGTGCCAGATGCCACCGAAGATCAGGGTCAGACCCAGCCAGATGTGGCCACCGATGATGTCCTCCATCGAGTTCACACCGATGATCCAGCCCTCGCCACCGAAGGGGGCGCGGAACAGGTAGCCCCAGATCACACCGGGATCGAGGGTGGGGTTGGTGATCAGGCGCACATCGCCACCACCGGGTGCCCAGGTGTCATAGACACCGCCGAAGAACATGGCCTTGAAGACCAGCAGCAGGCAGCCGACACCGAGAAGGATCAGGTGGTAGCCAATGATGTTGGTCATCTGGTTCTTATCGCGCCAATCCTGCGAGAAGAAGGCGGAATAGTTCTCCAGAACTTCGGGGCCACGCAGGGCGTGATACAGACCGCCGAGGCCGAGCACGGCGGAGCTGATCAGGTGCAGAACACCGACCACGAAGAAGGGGTAGAGGTCAACGACCTCACCACCGGGGCCAACGCCGTAGCCGAGGGTGGCCACGTGGGGGAACAGGATCAGGCCCTGCTCGTACATGGGCTTGTCGAAGGTGAAGTGGCTCACCTCGAACAGCATCATGGCGCCGGCCCAGAAGACCATCAGGCCTGCGTGGGCAACGTGGGCGCCGAGCAGGCGACCGGAGAGATTGATCAGACGGGCATTACCCGACCACCAGGCGTAGCCTGTGGAGTCGAGGTCCTTCCCGCCGATCCCGGAGAGGGAAGGATTAGAGAGCGTTACCACGGGGCAGAACCTCTTCAGGGAAGACGAAGTTTTCGTGCGGCTGGTCAGCCGGTGCCATCCAGGCACGC
>RFPK01000335.1 GCA_009926195.1 Synechococcaceae bacterium WB4_1_0192
ATCGGCCCGCAGGCCGAGCTGATCCCAGACGCAGCAGAGCTCGATGGTGGGCTCGACGGGTCGGCCGGTCTTGGGCGAGAGGATGTGCGAGACCGGCTTGCCGGCTTCCTGTCGCTTGGCGCGGTAGAGCCCCGAAGGCGAGAGGCAGGTATCCGTGAGCGTCAGCTTGGCCAGCAGCTTGCGCGGGTTGAGGGGATCCTCGAGGCCGACCGGCCAGCGGCCGGCCTTTCAGGCGGTGCTGGCGGGCTTTGAGGTCTACACGCCGGAGCAGCTGCAGGGGCTGTGGGACGGGGAGACCTGGCTGCCGCTGCGCTGGCTGGAGGCCTGGTCCAGCCAGACGGGCAACGCCTGAACCAGTCCAACCGATTCGGACTACGCGAAGAAACAGGTGTTACTCGATACAGGCTCGGATTAGCGAACCGCTAATATTCTGGTCAAGCGGGCATCGGTCCCGCAGTGCTCTCGATGACCACCACCCCCTGCGGGCGGATGGAGCCGACGCCAGGTCCAGCCGCCGCCTTTGATCTCAACCAGGCCCTGTTGCAGAGCCGCGAGCAGGCCCGCGCCCAGTGGGCCGAGGGCCTGGCCCAGTTCCAGGCCCAGATGGGCACCATCGCCGAAACCTCTCTGCAGGAGGTGGTTCAGGCGGCGGCACCGGCCTTTGCCCTGGGCTTCTCGTTCAGCGCCCAGAAGCTGATCAACGAGGAACACGAGGTGCTGCGGGTGACCCTGCGGCACCGCGGCGGCGCCGAGGAGTTCAGCGAAGCCCAGGCTCCCCGGGAGGGCAGCGCGGCCTGGTTTGCGCTGACCGCCTCCCTGCTGGCGGGCCTGCTGGGCATCCCCGTGGGCCATTCTCCTCGGACTATCGAGCCAGATCAGCCGACGGCGTCGGTTCCAGGGGCCCCGGGCGTCAGCGTGGCGGGATCCTCTGCAGCCCCCGCCACTGGCGAACCAGATGCCGCAGGCGACGAGTGGGACACCAGTGCTGCGGATGGGCCGGAACCCTCCGACTCCGGCCTGGAGCCGTTGAGCGCAGAGGAGATCGCCACCCTGCACAGGTTCCTCGGGGCGATGCCTCAGGAGGCGCGCAAGCGGTTCACGATCGAATTCCGCCACCACTTCCAGGTGCCCAGGGAGGTGCGCACGATCAAGGACCGCATCACCCAGCGGCGCCACAAGGACTTCGTCGATGTGTTCGAGCGCGAACTGGCGGGGGTGACGCCATGAGTCCGTCGCTGCATCCCGTCATGGCGAGCGGATTCTGTCGGCGGCGCTGGCTGCTGCAGCACCGCAGCGATGGTCGCTATCTGGCTGATCTGGCCGGTGATCAGGTGCTCTGGACCACCAATGCCGAGCAGGCCTGGAGTTGCCTGTGGCCCCAGCGGGCCGGCGAGCTGGTGCGGCGCCTCGCGGAACGGCTGCCACCGATTGAACGGTTGCAGCTGGTGGAAGCCCAGTTCACGGTGAAGCCGCGGCCGCGGCACCTGCGCTGGCCGGGTCATGGCTGAGTCCTGCAGCCCTAGGCGGCGCCGCCCTTACGCCAGGGCCAGGGCCCGCTTACCCCATGGCCGCCACTACTTGTGCGTGTGCGTGCACAGCGATGTCTACCGGCAGGTGCAGCAGCTGTCGGCCGAGCACCAGCTGTCCCTCTCCGGTGCCGCCCATCACCTGCTGCGGCTGGGCGCCGGCCTCGAACCCCTGCTGCCCCTCACTTCTTCCCCCTCCACCCTGAACAGCAAGTCCCATGGCGATTGAACTCAACGACGGCAGCCGCATCGCGGCGCGTGTGGAGTGGACTGCCGAACGCGCGGCGCGTACCGCCGCAGTGCCGCCGGTGGCGGGAGAAAGAAAGACAGTTAATTGATGCGCAGTTCATTGTTGATCAGGAGGA
>RFPK01000336.1 GCA_009926195.1 Synechococcaceae bacterium WB4_1_0192
GGCGGCGGCCACGTCCGCCTCGCTGGCGGGCCAGGGCGGGCATTGGTCGAAGGCCATGGCCACATCGGCTCCCAGGGCCATCTGGATCGCCATCGACCGCTCCGGTGTGAGCTCGATCCGGGCCCCATCGCGGGGCGAGCGGAACACCACGCCGTTTTCGTTGATCGTGTTGATGTCCCCCAGGCTGAAGACCTGGAACCCGCCGGAATCGGTCAGCATCGGGCCGTTCCAGCCCATGAAGCGGTGCAGGCCGCCGGCTTCGGCCACCACCGCTTCACCCGGCAGCAGATGCAGGTGATAGGTGTTCGAGAGCACCATCTCGGCGCCGGTCTCGGCCAGCTGCGCCGTGGTGATGCCCTTCACGGTGCCCATCGTGCCCACCGGCATGAACCGGGGCGTGTGCACCGGGCCGTGAGGGGTCTGCAAGCAGCCGCAACGGGCGCGGGTTCGGCTGCAGCGCGCCGTGATCGTGAACGGGAAGGGCATTGCCGCAGCCGCGCCGGCTCATCGCTGGACCCTAGGCCGCGGTTGGAGGCGCGGCAGGATCGGGCCATCCCCGCCCGTGCCGCTCGCGGCGTTCCGATGAGCCCTGCCGCACCCGACGCCACCGAGCCGGGCCTTACCTCATCACCGTCCGTTGGCGGCTGGCTGGCGGATCTGGCCGGTGCCTGGGTCTTCTACAGCGTGCTGCCCCTGCCACCGGCGCTGCGTCCCCGGTTCGAGCGCATTGCCCGCTTCGCCCCCTGGGTCGGTGCCGTGATCGGTGGGCTCGAGGCCGGCCTCTGGCTGCTGCTCGGCCCCGGCGGCCCCCTGGCGCAGGTGGCGCTGGTGATCGCCTTCGATCTCTGGATCAGCGGCGGCCTCCATGTCGATGGGGCCATGGACACGGCCGATGGGCTCGCGGCCGGTCCGGCTCGCCGCCTGGAGGCGATGGAGGACAGCCGGGTCGGCGCCAGTGGGGTGCAGGCCCTGGCGCTGCTGCTGGCGCTGCGGGTCGGGGGATTGGCCCTGCTCGCCGCCTCTGCCCCCTGGGCCTTGCTTTGGGCGGCGGTCTGGGGGCGGTTGGCGCCGCTGCTGGCCATGCATGGCTTCACCTATCTGCGCCAGGACAGCGGCACCGCCGGTTTCCATCGCCGCCACTGGCGTGGCCTGCCGGCGGAGCTGGCGCCCGGCCTGCTGCTGCTGGTGATCATCAGCGGCATCGCCCTGCTGCCGTGGGGTGGAGCCTGGTGGTGGCTTGGTTGGCTCGGCGTGCTGCCGCTGCTGCTGGTGCCACGCCACCTGGGGCGCCGCCTGGGCGGTCACAGCGGCGACAGCTATGGCGCCTGCGTGGAGTGGACCACCAGCTGGAGCCTGCTGCTGATGGGGCTGGCGGTCTGTGCCCTGCGCCGCTAGCTCAGGGGCGTGCAGGCCAGGGCAGTCGCAGCCGGAAGGCGTTGCCCAGGTCGGGCAGCTGAGATGCCGTGGGATCGAGCCGCTGCGGCGGCACCAGAAGCTCCAGGTCACCGCCAAGGTTGCGGGCCAGATCGCGGGCCAGGGCCAGGCCGAGCCCCGTGCCCGGCCGATGCTGGCCGGTGCTGCCGCGCACCCCGCGCTCGAAGATCCCCTGCCGTTCATCTGCGGGGATCTCCGGGCCGCTGTCCCAGACCGCCACGTTGATGCTGGCTTCCCCCTCGGCGGTATGCACGCCGATCGCGCCGCCGCCAGCGCTGTAGCGGAAGGCGTTCTCGAGCAGATTGGCCACGATCTCGGCCACGGCAGCCCCATCCCCCTGCCAGGCGGGGATCTGCTCCGGCGGGTGCCAGGCGCGTCCCTGCAGGTTGGCGGTGGCGCTGGCGCGCTCCAGCAGCGGCGCCAGGATCGCGCTGAGCCGCTGTGGTCCGGT
>RFPK01000337.1 GCA_009926195.1 Synechococcaceae bacterium WB4_1_0192
TCGTTGTGCAGCAGGAAGCTGTCCGGAGCGCCGCCGACGGCGATGTTGAACTTGCGCGGCAGGTTGCGGGGGCCGTCCTGCAGCAGCAGCTCCTGGATGGCGGCCACCAGCGGGCGGGTGTCGACCAGCTCCTCAGGATCGATGCCGGCCAGGGGGTTGCCGGTGATGTTGCGGGGGTTGTCGTGGCCCGACTGGCGACTGGTGAGCCCTACGGCCTCCATGGCGCGCATCAGCGGTGCCATGTCCTCCAGCAGCAGGCCGCGCAGCTGAATGTTCTGACGGGTCGTGAGATCGGCGCTGCCCTCGTCGCCGCAACGGTCAACCGCATCGGCCAGCACCTCGAGCTGCTCGGCTTCGATCACGCCATTGGGCAGGCGCAGGCGCACCATGAACCGCCCGGGGGTGACCGGACGGAAGAAGATCCCCAGCCACTTCAGGTGGATCGTCAGGGTCGCCTCATCGAGGCTCTCCCAGCCCTGCGCAGCCAATTCAGCCAGCTGTGGGGCCAGATCCAGGCCACAGCGCTCGGCCTTGGCCAGCTCGATCTTGCTGAGCTTGGTAGCGGATTCCGCGGTTGCAGCGGTGGCGGATTCAGCAGCAGCAGACAGCATGGAAACGTTGCGCTACCAGTGGGAATGACAATGTCGCCATCGACGCGCTGAATCTGTGTCGCAACCGTTACCGAAGCCCGGTGCAGGCGCAACAGAACCAGGAGCGCCCGCCGCGGAGCTCGACCCGCAGCAACGCCGGCTGGAGCGCGCGCAGGCCCTGGGCAGCCAGGGTGCCCGCTTCCGGGAGCTGCTGGCCAAGGTGGGCAGTGGTGAGCACACCAGCACGGGCCTCAGCCGCGAAGAAGCCTGCGAAAGCATGGATCTGATGCTGAGCGACGGGGTCAGCGACGCCCAGCTGGGGGCCTTCCTGATTGCCCACCGCATCCGCCGGCCTCAGCCGATCGAGCTCACCGGCATGCTCGACAGCTACCGCCGACACGGTCCCCAGCTCCAGACCAGCGGGCGCAGACCACTCTGCTTCGGGGTGCCCTACGACGGCCGCAACCGCACGGCGCCCCTGCTGCCATTGCTGGCCGTGCTGCTCAGTTCGGCCGGTGTGCCCGTGGTGTTGCACGGCGGCGCACCGATGCCGGTCAAATACGGCGTCACCCTGGCGGAACTGTTCGCGGCCCTGGGGGTGGAGTGGCGCGGGCTCAGCCTGGCGCAGCTGCAGCGACAGCTGGATGACCACGATCTGGCCCTGAGCCACCAGCCGCAGCACTTCCCGGCCGCCGAGCGGCTGGTGCGCATCCGTGAGGAGATCGGCAAGCGGCCGCCGGTGGCCAGCCTGGAGCTGCTGTGGACGCCGCACCAGGGCGAGCACCTGCTGGTGAGCGGCTTCGTGCATCCCCCCACCGAGAGCCGCGCCTGGGACGCGCTCAGCGCCGCCGGTGAAACCGATGTGCTGCTGGTGAAGGGGCTCGAGGGCGGCACCGACCTGCCCACCACCCGCGCCGGCATCTGCTCACGCCTGCGCCATGGGGAGCCGGAACGGCTGCTGCTGCACCCCCGTGAGCACGGCATCGACGCGGCCGAGGTGCCGTTCGAGGGCCTGGAGCACTGGCGGCAGCTGGCCCTGACGGCCCTGGCGGGCGAGGGAGCCCTGGCGCCGGCCCTGCGCTGGAACCTGGCGGCCTATCTGTGGTTTGCGGGTGAGCACCCGCAGCTCAGCGCCGCCCTGGAGCAAGCCGATGCCCTGCTGCATGCCCGGGCCGGCCTGCGCCAGCTGGAGCGGCTGCGCTGACCTCACGG
>RFPK01000338.1 GCA_009926195.1 Synechococcaceae bacterium WB4_1_0192
GCGTCCCGTGCGATCGGCGCCCTTCGCTCGGTACTGCCCCACCGCCACGGAGACGTCATCGCCGCTGCCCTGGCTGGTGATGTGGGCCAGTCCGTCCGCCAGCTCCGCGGCGGCTTCGATGGCGGCCAGCTGGCTGCAGAGCTCCAGAAAATCCGCATCGGTCGCGCACGACTTGCGCACGCCATCGGTGCTCAGCACCAGCGTCAGCCCGTTCTCCGCCAGCGGCTGCAGCGCCGCCCGCCCGGCACAGAGTGCGGCGGCCTGCGGCAGGCAGAGGCTGGCCGTCGCCTCAGCGCCGTGAGCTCCTGGATCCGCCAGCTCTTCCTCGCTGAGCAGCTGCGCCGGACCCGTCGCCGGCAGCAGCACCAGATCCCAGTCGCCGAGGCCGGTGTAACCCCACCACCGGGGCGTCATCAGCACCAGCCCCAAGGTGCAGCCATAGGTGGTCGGTGTGAAGGCCTGTTGCGCCGCCTCGGGTCGCTGCTGCCAGTCGGCGCTGATCGCCGCCAGCCAGCCCTGCACGATCGCCTCTGGCAGGTCCCGGCGCAGCAGCTCGCGCCAGCGCACCTGATCCGTCAGCGGTGTGTGCTGCAACGCCGCCGCGACGGCCTGGCGCGCCTGCTCACAGGCCAGGGCGCTGCCCACCTCGCTCAGCCAGTAGCGGCGGCTGCCATGGCCATCGGCCACCGCCATCAGCTGCACCGTGGCATTGCCGGCTATCAGGCTGCAGGCCAGCGAGGCGTCCTGGCAGGGCAGCTCGCGGCGCCGGTGCGCAGCGCCGATCACGCTGCAGCTGCGGGGCGGGAGCCAGTCGCCGCTCACCACACCAGCGGCCCGACATCGTCGGTGGGATCGAGGATGGTCGGCGGCAGATCCGGCAGGGGGATGTTGCTGGTGCCAGCACCGGCGCGATCGGCCGCCACGGCCGCTGCCACACGGCTGGCGGGCATCGAGGCCGCTCCCACCACGGCGGTGGAGGCCCACTGGATGTACTGGGCCAGGCTGGTGGCATTGCTGGCCTGCAGCGGCCGCCGCGCCGAGCGGCCGCCTGCGGCTGTCTCCGGGCCGATGAACTGCTGCAGCACCTCCAGGTCGGCGTCATGGCCCATGGCGATCGCCAGACGCACGGCCTTCTGGGCCCAGGGCTGGCGCATCAGGGTGGCGAGGCCGCGGTCGAAGTCGTCGGTGGGCTGGCCATCGGAGATCAGCACCAGCACCGGCGGCAGGGCCCGCTCCTCCATCGGCGGCGACTGCAGGGCTGTGGCCACCAGCTGCAGCGCCTCGCCCATGGCGGTGATGCCACCGGCCTGCAGGTCACGCCATTCCAGCTGCTCCACCGGGGTCGGTTCAGCCAGGTGCCAGGCGGCCCGGTCGGCGAAGCTCACGGCTCGCACCAGCACCCGCGCCTCCGGGTTCTGGCGGGCCACCTCGGCCATGCCTGGCAGCGACTGGCGGATCGCCTGATTGAGGGCCTGCATCTTGCCCTGGGCCGCCATCGAGCCCGAGCAGTCGCACAGGTAGATGAAGTGCAGCGGCCGATTGCTGAGGCGGACGTTGGGGAAGGCCATGGGGCGTCGAGGGGGGCGGATCAGGCCAGCAGCGTCAGCGTGCCCGCGCTGGTGCGGATGTCTTGCAGGGCCGCGAGGTTACAGGTTTTGCCCGGTTCGAGCTCCATCGTGCGCCCGTCGCTCAGGTCCGCCATCCAGGCCTCCTGGCCGAGGTTCTTCAGGCCGAGCAGCGAGGGATCGCTGGGGTGTGCATCGAGGCGGGCCAGGGGCTGGTGCAGATCGATCGCAGCCA
>RFPK01000339.1 GCA_009926195.1 Synechococcaceae bacterium WB4_1_0192
GCCGCCCCAGCCCGGGGTGGAGATCAGCAGGTGGGGCAGGAACTGAAAGAGGTTGCTCTGGCGTAGCCACTCCCGCCACCTGGCCTGTTGCTGTTGCTCAGAGGCACTCGGATCCGGCTCGAAGTGAATGGCACGGAAGCTGGCGGCTGGATGGCGGCGCTCATGCAGGCCCATGTCCACCAGGTTGAGGATCTGCAGGCCAGGAGCAGGAGAGACGTGTTGGCCGACGCGGCGAGAAGACTCTGTTCCTTGCCACTCCTGCAGATGTGGGGCGAGTTGAAGCGCATCGGCAGCAGTGCTGAGCTCCGGCGACTCCACCGGGAGTGGGGAAGCCTGAGCCAGGCAGAACTGCTGCGCCATCCCCAGCCACAACGGCACGGATGGGTTGGCCAGGTAGGCCATCAGCAGCTGCAGACTGCTGGCCAGCTGCGCCTGCCGTGGCATCAGCGGCGGCGCCGAGGTGAGGCTGTCGAGCAGGGGCTGGGGCCACCAGCGCTCGATGAAGGTTTCGGGCTTGTTGGCGAACGCGGGGATGACCCCCACCGCCAGGCCATTCGGATCCAAAGGGGCCTGGGCGGTGGGCAGCGCTTCCACCACGTCGTCCCAGCTGAGGGCCCAAAAGAGGTAGCGGCCGCTGCGCTGCAGGGCCATGCGCTGTTCGGCATCTTTGGCCAGCCGGCTGCGGTGGTACTCCCAGCCATCGGTGTAGATGGCGATCGGTTTGCCACCGGCCGTGGGCGTGAGCAGGAAATCAGCGCGGGAAAAGGCGCCAACACCCTCCGCATCGCCGATCGGCACCTGCTGCTCCACCTTCCAGCTCACCACGCTGGCGCCGCTGTTGAACGTGAGCAGATAGCCCTTGTCGCCCTTGATGACGTCGTCGCGGAGGCTGACGGTGACGCCCCGCGGAGCACCCTTGCCTTCGCGCAGCTTCTCGATGAAGCGCAGCTCCAGCTCGCTTTCAGCGCGGGTGTTGATCACCACCTCCGAGAGGCTGCGCTCTGAGGGCTGCAGCTCCTCCCAGCGGTTCAGGATCGTTTGCAGCTGCTCGAGGGCGCGGCGCTTGCTGGTGCGCTCGCGATCAAAGCGCTGCCGGTACATGAAGATGCAGCGATAGCAGCCATCGCTGCAGGAGCACGCCTGCAGGGTGTGAAGCGATTGCTCAAACACCGCGCGTAGATCCGCACCGCCCGCCTCGATCAGCTGGCGCACGTAGCCGGTGCCGCCGGGCACCGAATCGAACAGATAGAGAAAGGTTTTGCGCTGCTGACTGCCGGGCTGGGGTTCCTCTCCTAGGGCTGACTGGAGGTGATCCACCTTGCCGCCGAAACGTTGCCGCAGCCCCAGATGCAGGGCACCGACGAAAGAGGGCTGACCGGCCTCATCCCAGAAGCTGGCGCCAGGCAGCAGGAAGCGCAGGGCTTCCGAGTTGAACTCCCGATACATGAACAGCAGCTGGCGCAGCTGGGCGTCATCGGGCTTGTCGCGGTACCTGCAGCCCCAGGTGTGATTGCTGGCCTTGGCGGGGCCGCGCTGCACCTTGCCGCAGCTGCGGCAGAGCTCAAAGCCCTTCACCTTGAGGGCCTTGCCGGCGATGGCGTGGCTGGCACCCACCACGGCCTGCTCGCCGAAGTTGATCTCGCGGAAGGTGGTGCTGGCGAGGTATTCGGCCCCGAAGGGAAACTCCTCATCGGCGATGGCCAGCGAGATCTCGCGGCGGCTGTGATCGGGAACGATCAGCAGCTCGCGGTGGAAGAACAGCGGATTGCGCTCGTCGCTGTCGTCGCCGAAGCGGC
>RFPK01000340.1 GCA_009926195.1 Synechococcaceae bacterium WB4_1_0192
CGATCGAGCCGCTCCAGCAGCGCCGCGATGATGCGGGCATTGGCGGCCGGGAAGGGGAAGTCGGCCAGCTGCTGGGGCCGCACCCAGCGCACCTGCTGACAGGCCAGGGGCTGCGGTTCACCCGAGAGCCAGCGGCAGAGGTGCACCACGAAGCGCAGCTTCTTGTGGCTGTAGGCATGCTCCAGGGTGATCAGCTCCTCACCCACATCCACCATGATCGCCAGCTCCTCGGTCAGCTCGCGGCTGATCGTGGCGGTGATCGCCTCGCCGGGCTCCTGCTTGCCGCCGGGGAATTCCCACAGGCCGCCAAGCAGCCCCTCATTGAGCCGCTGATCGATCAGCACCTCACCGGCGGCGTTGAGCACCACACCCACACCGATCACCTGGAACGGCAACTCACGCGGGGCGTCCTTCACGGGATAGGCGGCGGGGGCGCCGGCAGCGTAGGCAGCGCACTGCCCCTGCCAGGGGCAGACGCCGCAGCGCGGGTTGCGGGGGGTGCAGACGGTGGCGCCGAGGTCCATCAGCGCCTGGTTGAACGCCCGGGGCCGCTGCGGATCGAGCAGCAGCTCACTCAGCCGCCAGAACCCCCTGAGCTCCCGGGCCGGCGGCCGCGGGCTGGCGATCAGCCGCGCCAGCACCCGCCTGACGTTGCCATCGAGGATCGCAAAAGGACGATCAAAGGCCGAGGACAGAATGCTGCCGGCGGTGCTGCGACCGATGCCCGGCAGCGCCAGCCAACCCTCCAGATCCCGGGGCCAGGGGTCGGCGGCAGCCGGCGCGGCTGGCTCCTGAGCCAGCAACAGCTGCCGCGCCCCCTGATGAAGGCGCCGGGCGCGGGAGTAATAACCCAGACCCTGCCAGAGCAGCAGCACGTCGTGCTCCTCTGCCGCCGCCAGCGCATCAAGGCTGGGCAGGGCCGCCATCCAGCGCTGCCAGTAGGGCAGCACCACCTGCAGCTGGGTCTGCTGCAGCATCACCTCGGCGATCCAGATTGGATAGGGATCCAGAGGCTCACCCGGCCCGGGCAGCCGGCCATCGGCGAACCGTTTCCAGGGAATGGTGTGGCGGCCGTTCTGATCCCACCAGAGGAGCAGCTGCTGACGCAGCTCGAGCCCTCGGGTATCCCACGCAGATAGATCCACATCCAGGGCCGACAGGCGGGCGATGGCGGTCTCAGCAGCGCAGAGGAGTCTGGCGCGGGATGGGGAGCGGGGGTCATCCACGCAGGTGCAACGCGCAACCAGCGGCAGGGAACAGGGAACCGCGGAGCAGGCTCCAGGCCTGCGTATCGGCATGAACAAGTGGATATCAGACCCAGAGAAGATGCCGAGAGCGCCAGGTCAGCAAGGCAAGAACAGGTGCCACGCCGAGGCTTCCACAGCTGAGGCCAACCTTACCGGGGGAGCATGGGCCGAACAGAATGGAGGAGCGCGGGGGATACCGGACCCTCCTATGTAGCGTTCGGCAGTTGCAATGCAAACTTCTTGTGTTGAGATGATTCGCTAACGTTCATAATAGTTCTTCCTTCACTGACAGATGACTATTGGTCGAGTTGTTTTTCGAGGCAAGCCCGCAAGGGGCCATCCACATCTGATGGAATGGGAAACAGCAGATATAGTTGTATTTGTCATGGCCGGCTCAAGGGTAGAGGCAGTTCGCAATGCGAAAGATAAGTTAAGCAGGGAACACTGGGAACCAATAGAGATTCAGTTATGTGACAGGCTTGTGGACGAGTTAGTTCGCTCTGAAGGAGGAGACTTCCTCGCTCTATATGAAG
>RFPK01000035.1 GCA_009926195.1 Synechococcaceae bacterium WB4_1_0192
CTACAGCATCGACTTCCGTCGGCCTTCGGTTCTCGCGGCTCGCACCGCCTGCCGAACCTACAGCACAGGCTCTCGCCTTGCTACTGGTCCCTGCATCGCTCCCTCTCGGTTGCGCGCAGTCCAAAACCATAGCACCACCTCCCGACCAGACGTCAAGCCCTGGCTACGAGTGCATCCGCCCAGGGCTGAAAGGTGGCCAGGGTGGACTGATCACGGGCGGCGAGCACCGGGAAATCCGCCTGGGCCAGATCCTGCCCGGCGTGGAGGTCGGCGGGATCACGCTGCAACCAGCGGATCGGACAACCGAGTTCCTCCAGCACCAACCAGGCCGCCGCCAGATCCCAGATTTTGGGGGTGGCCTCGAGTGCCGAGATGGTCTGGCCCATGGCCACGCTGACCAGATTCAGGCTGGCCACGCCGAGCAGGCGGATCTTGCCCGGAAAACGCTGCTGCGGCAGCTTCTGCAACACACCGATCGAGCGGCTGCAGAGCGACGCGCACCCCGCCACCTGGCTGCGAGCGGATGGCGGCTGCAGGTGTTTGCCCTTGCGCCAGGCACCACCGCCCCGGATCGCGACGATGCGCTGCCGCAACGGAGGCACATCCAGCACCGCCAGCACGGGAACACCACCTTCAAAGCGGGCCAGGGAGATGGCCCAGTAGGGGATGCCAGCCGCGAAGTTGGTGGTGCCGTCGAGGGGGTCGACGACCCAGTAGGCCTCGGTATCCGGAACCCGCTGACTGCCCTCCTCGCTGAGAACGCCCTCACCGGGATAGAGCCGGGCCAGCCCCTCCACCAGAGCCGCATCACTCCAGCGATCACAGGCGGTGATCAGGCTGCCATCGGCCTTGGCTTCGGAATCCAGCTGACCGAAATCCTGGCGCTGGCGATCAGCGACCTGATCGAGCAGCGCCCCGAGCGACTCCAGACCTGGTGGCATCAGTGAGGGAGTGGGTGTCATCCGAGCTCCATGGCGAGGACACGATCGAGACTGCGGCCGGTGTCCTCACGGAACTGGCGCAGGTTGAGCCGGGCCAGCAGCACCAGAGCCAGGGCAGCGATGGCGACCTCCACCAGGAAGACCGCTGCGAAATGGGCAAAGGGTGGTGCAGCCGGTGCCAGCAGGCGGGCAACATCCAGAAGCCCCCCGCCCAGCAGCTTGCCGAGCGCGCGCGACAACGCCTGGGCCAGCCCCCACACACCCACGAAGGTGCCGGCAGCCTCGGGAAGCGTGAGATCGAGCATCAGCACGAGGGCGCTGTTGGTGGCGATGCCGGACGCCAGACCGAACCACAGCAGCACCAGAGAGAGCAGTTCGCTACGACCGGTGCTGCCGACTGCGATCAACAGCAGCAGGAAGACCAGAATCAACTGACACCCAAGACGGGCACAGGCCAGCTTGCCCAGCTGCGGCACCAGCCACAACCCCGCCAGCAGCAGGCCGGCCAGGGTGCCCCCGCCCCAGAAGGCACTGAGGGAGGCGGTGGCCGCGATCGGCATGGCGAACACCTCGGCCCCGTAGCTCTCCAGGATCGGATCCTGAAGGAACAGGGCCAGGGTGAACGCCATCAGAAAACCGAAGAACACCAGGACCTGACGGCTGGAGGTGATCAGACTCCAGGCCTGACGGAGGGTGATGGCATCGTCGCGACGGGCGGTTGCCACCACTGAGGCGCGTGGGCTGGAGGCCGGCGGCTCGATGCCCCAGGTGGCGATCCCCGTAAGCAGAAGAACCACCAGGGAAACCCTGCCCATGAAGCCCAGCAGGACCGGCTGGAGGAGGGCCGGATCGCTCACACCATCCAGTCCCCGCAGACTGATGGCGGTGGCGATGGCACCGACGACGATGCCAACGGTGAGCAGGCACCAGATCAACCCCACGGCACGCGGGCGCTCCTGCTCCTCGGTGAGATCGATCACCAGGGCCAGATAGGGCGTGGTTGCCAGGGAGACTGCCAGGCCGTAGGCGGCGAACAGGCCGCACAGGGCAGCGATGCCCCAGGCGATCGCCCCGGCGCCACCGGAGTTGAACGCCTGCTCCAGCCGAAAGATCAACGGGATGGAGAGCACGGCCAGGCCGGTGAACAGGCTGGTGCCAAGCCAGATGTAGGGGGTGCGGCGACGGCCCAGCAGCGGATGGGCATCGGAGATCTGACCGAACAGGATGCGCGAGGGCGCCATGAACTGCTCAAAGGCCAGGGCTCCGCCGACGAGCAGGCCGGGGAAACCCAGCTCACTGAGCATGACGCGGTTGAGCAGGCCAGCGAAGATGACCGCCAAACAACCGAGGCAGCCCTGGAACAGGCCCAGGCGCAGCAGGCGGGGGAGGGGAAGGAGGCTCAGCTGCGAGGGTTCAGCTGATCAGGCACGTTAGGACGGGTTGGGCTTCGGAATGGCATTGGCCTGGCAGGCCGGCTGCAGCGGTTCGGGCGGAACCGGCACCTCGACATCCTGCTTCGGTTTGTTGGCCGGCAGATTGACGGCGGGACAGAGGGCCACCTGATCAAGCCCCGTCCGACGGCGCAGCTCGGCCAGGTTGCGGTTGTAGAGCTCCAGGGCCTCGGCGTAGCGCACCTCAGCCTGGGTGAGGTCGCGCTGGCTATCCACCACTTCCCGCTGGGTGCTGACACCGGCCTGGAAACGCAGGCGGGAGAGGCGCAGGGATTCCCTGGCGGAGACCACTTCGCGGGATGTGGTCTGGATGTTGCGATTGGATCGACCGAGACTGTAGAAGCTCTGCTCGACTTCGAAGCGCACGTTGTCGCGGGTATCGGCGAAGCGGAAGGCACTTTCCTGGGCCTTCTGCTTGCCCTGGCGGTACTGGGCACGAGCCGCACCGCCATCAAAGATGTTCCAGCGCACACTCAGGCCAAAACTGTTCTCCACCGCCCAGCCGCTGTTGCCGGGCAGATCGACCACCACCTGCTCACTGCCCTGGTAGCGGGAACCGGTGAGGGAGGCGAACAGGCTCACGAACGGCTGCACCGAGCCAAGGGCCGCGTTGGCCTGGCTGTTCGAAGCTGAGATGTCGAGGATCGCGTTATCGAGCTCCTCACGGAAGGCGTAGGCCGCGACGATGCTCTCCTGCAGCGAAGGCAGCCAGATCCCCAGCGGCCGCAGCGGTTCCTTGGCGGTGGGGGTGACGGTCTGGGGAAGATCCAGAATCCGGGCCAGATCGCGCCGGGCCAGGGACTGGTCGTTGAGGGCGTTGGTCAGCAGCTGCTGATCGCGGGCCAGCTGGGTTTCGGCCTGGAGCACCTCCAGCAGGGTGGCGACACCGGCCTGGTTGCGGGCCTTGGCATCGCGCAGGCTGACCAGCGAGGCGCGCACGGACTCCTGACCGATGCGCACGCGGTCGTCACTGAGCTGCAACTGGAAGTAGGCCTGGGCCGCCTGAAGGCGCAGCTCCCGCAGCGAGATCAGGTACTGGTTCTTGGCCTTCTCAAACTGATCGCGGGCGGCACTGACCTGAGGCACCCGCTGCGGATTGATCAGATCCCACTGGGCCGTGAGAGCCGATGCCATCAACCAGCGGTTGGTGGAGCTGTACTGGGTGCCGATCGCCTGGCCCGTCAGCGACGAGGTCTGGGGGTTGGTGCTGCGCTGATCGCCATTGGTGTAGCCGGGCAGGCTGCTGGCGCTCAGATTGAGCGTGGGATACCAGGCCGCCAGCTGTGCCCGCAGCTCGGACTGGGCCTGATCCACCTGGCTGGCGATCGCCTTGAGGGATGGGTTATTGACCTCGGCCAGGTTCTCCACGTCCTTGAGGGAGAGGGGGCGGAGCGACTGGATGCGGACCTGTTCCGTCTTGGTGGGAAGTCCGAGGCTGGCGGGAGCCGCCAGACGCTGCAGGCTGGGGTCCAGCTTGGTGGCGGCGGGAGGAAGCACCTCCGGGTTGGACCTGGGTCGGGGGCCCTTCACAGCCGGTGCCTGGGGCAGTGGCTGCAGCGGCGGATCAATCAGGGAGAGATCGGAACCAGGGGGCTGAGCTGCGGACTGCGGCTGGGCATCTACAGGAGCCGCAGCAGCTGGGGCGACCGCAGGAGTCGGCCGCTCAGCCGCACCCGCAGCCAGGGGGCTGATGGTGAGCAGGCTGGCACCAGCAGCTGCGAAACAAGCGCTGAGACGACGTGCCACTGATTGCTCTGCCCATAGAAAAAGATTCGGCCCGAGCTTAGGGAGCTGAGTCAAGGCAACCAAGACAGGCGGCCACGATGTCATCCGCCCCCTGCACCAGCCGGATCGGCGCTGGTAACTGGGCGGCGACCGCCTCCAGCCGCTGATCGTCGAGAAAGACCGGCTCACCCTGCCGCAGCATCACCGCAGGCAGCAGCAGTTCCGCCCCGAGATCACGCCCCGCCAGACCCGCCAGCAGATCCGCACCCGTCAGCAGACCGGTCACGACCTGCTCCTGACCCCAGTAGGGACTGGGCAGGCCGTGGAGCAGCACTTCCAACCCCTGCACGGCATTGAGTCGGTCGACGGCGGGCTGAAGGGCACCGGCCACCAGCTGACCCACCACCCAGCTGACCCGCCGCGGCTGCTCCAGGGCTGCCGGCAGGGACGCCGTGGCCGCATCCATGGCCTCCAGAAAGGAGCGGATGCTGCCGACGCCATTGCCCTCCTGCGGCAGATCCTCATAGGTCTGGCGCGGCGGCAGCGGCAGACCGGCCATCAGATACCACTCATCGGAGAGCCAGGCGAACCGGCTGCCGAACTGCACCTGGAAACGGGCCTGCAGCGGCTCCACCTGGGCGATCACGCGACGGGCGCAGGCCGGATCCACCGGCGCCAGTCCATCCCCTTCCGGCCGGTAACGGGTGAGGCCCACCGGCACCACGGCCGCCGAGAGCACGGCCGGCCAGTCGCCGCCGGCAAAACCAGCCAGATCCTCGAGGGTGCGCTCCAGAGCCGGGCCATCGTTGAGCCCGGGACAGACCACCACCTGGGCATGGATCTGCAGACGCCGCTGCCGGAACCAGGCCAGCTGCTCGAGGATCAGCCCCGCCCGCGGGTTGACGAGCAAACGGCTGCGCAACTCCGGATCGGTGGCATGGACCGAGACGAACAGGGGCGAGAGGCGCTGCTCCTCGATCCGCTGCCAGTCGGCGGCGGTGAGGTTGGTGAGGGTGAGATAGGAGCCGTAGAGAAAGCTGAGACGGTAGTCGTCGTCCTTGAGATAGAGGCTGCGGCGGTGGCCAGGCGGCTGCTGGTCGATGAAGCAGAACGGGCAGTGGTTGTTGCACTGGCGCAGCCCGTCGAACAGGGCTTCGCTGAAGCCAAGGCCGAGGCCGTCGTCGGCGTCCTTCTCGAGCTCCACCTGATGGACCGTGCCGTCAGGATCCTGGATCTCAAGGCTGAGCTCTTCCTCACCGGAGAGCACCTGGAAATCGATCAGATCCCGTGGGCGGATGCCGTTGATGCTCAGCAGACGGTCACCGGGCTGGATGCCGAGCTCATCGCCGATGGAGCCAGGCTCCACCGACGTGACCAGCGCCGGCTGGGGCAGCCGCGCCTCAGGATCGCGATCGGCCAGCAGCACGCCGGCAGAGGGTTCGTTCCACACGGCCGCTGCACGAACGCAAGAGGGTTCTCTCAGTTTGCGATCGCGGCGGTCCGCCCGACCCCCAGCAGGAGCAGGCCAAACAACAGGCGGTAGCCCACGAACCACCAGGTGCTGTGGTTCTGGAGGAAGCGCAGCAGCCAGGCGATTGCCAGCCACGACACCAGCGCCGAGCTGAGAATGCCCACCAGCAGGGGCAGTGCGCCTCCGGTCGTCGGCTGGTGCAGCGCCTCCTTGAGCTCATCAGTCCGATCGACGACAGGCTGCGCAGCGGGGAATGATCGAAATCGGGGACCAGGCGCTTGATCGCCAGACCCGCGATCACGATCGGCAGCGTGCCCACGGCGATGGCGAGGCCCAGACGCGCCTCCGGGGCCTGCCAACTGCCCCGACGCAGGGCATGCAGCATCGCCGAGCCGACCTGCCGGAGGTCGCGCCGGAAGAAACCGAGCACCGCCACAATGCTGCCCAGCTGGATCACGGCAGTCACCGCCACGCCAGGATCACCCCAGCGGAGCAGCACCGGCACGACCTTGAGATGGGCGGTGCTGCTGATCGGCAGAAACTCCGTCAGCCCCTGGACCACGCCGAGCACGCAGTAGCGCCAGCAGGCTTGCAGCAGACCAATGGATTCGGCTGGAGCCAGGACGGCCATGGCGCAGGGACGCGGTGGCACGACCCTATGGCGGCAACGACTCCCTGACCAGCACCGCCGGAGCGGGCGGCTCCCTTAAGGTTGAACACCTTTCTTCACAACCGGGTGATCGGGGTTCCGCCCAGCCTGACGCCACCGGCCCCCCTGACCGGTGGCCGCACCATCCGCTTCGCGCCTGCCCGGCTGGCGGTGGCACCCGCCGCGAGCGAGGCGGGCCTCCTGCCCGTGGCCGCTGCCGTGCTGGTGGCCCTGCCGGTCTTTCTGCAGGCCCCGTGGGTGAGGCTGGCCCCGTTCAGCGCCGCCCTGTTCACCCTGCCGCTGGTGATGACGGGCCTGGTGCTGGAGTCACGCCCGGACACACGCCGGCGCGACGCCGGCGCCCTGCTCGTGGGATTCAGCGGCAGCTGGCTGGGGGGGTGCCTCTTCTGGGGTTGGTGCCGACTGCATCCCCTCTGGCATCTGCCGATCGAAGCCTTCGCCCTGCCCCTGGCCCTGGCGGGACTGCGCGGGCGCTGGCGGCTGGCGGCCAGCTTCTACCTCGCATCGCTGCTGGGCACCGCCTGCACCGACGCCGTGATGGCGATCACGGGCGTGATGGGTAGCTGGACGACGGTGCTGCAGGCCCCCCTGGAACTGGCGCCGCCCCTGCTGCAGCAGGCGGCCCGTGGCGTGCTCGAACCGCTTCCCCTGCTGATCACCGGCCTGACCGGCGCCAGCCTGACCCTGCTCTGTCGCCGCTATTGGCACCATCCGGACTCTGCGTGGCGCCTGGCCGCTTCAGCCGTGGCCACCACCCTGGCGGTGGATGGCCTGTTCCTTGCAGCGGCCCTGTGGGCGCCACAGCTGAGCGGCCTGATCTGAAGAACTGCAAAAGCCTCGCAACGGGGCCGCGGCGAAGCGACGCCTCACCTGTAGGTTTGCGGGGCTGACTGAAGGTCAGCAGAACCGGTACCCCCGGTAGTTCTTCCCGTTCAGACGGAGTGTTCGATGAAACGGCTGGTTTCGTGGCTCATGAGTGGAGTGCTGCTGGCCGGCCTGCTGCTCGGCCTGCTGGTTGCCCCCGCCGCTCAGGCCGCTGAGCTGCGCAACGTCGCCGACGACAAGATCGCCGAGCGCGGCGGCAAGATCGATCTCAACAACTGCTCGGTGCGGCGCTTCCAGGCCTTCCCTGGCATGTACCCGACCCTCGCCGGCAAGATCGTGCTGGGCGGCCCTTACAACAGCGTCGACGACCTGCTGAAGCTTGATCTGACCGACCGTCAGAAGGAGCTGGTGGAAAAGTACAAGGACAACTTCACCGTGACTCCCCCCTCGATCGCTCTGAACGAAGGCTTCGACCGCATCAACGACGGTCAGTACCGCTGATCAGCACCGTCTGATACAGGCGACCCAGACCTGTTCCGATCCCTGTCTTTCAGGCAGGGGCCTAGATTCTCGCCGCTGGTGAGGGGCATCCAACCCCTCCGGCGGCTTTTTTTTCGGCGCCTCTCCACATCCGCCCCGATGCCCGACCTGCCCTGCCACTGGGATGTGATCGTCGTTGGCGGTGGTGCGGCGGGCCTGATGGCGGCTGTGGAGCTGCCGGCAGGGCTGCGGGTGCTGCTGCTCAGCAAGGAGCGGGCGCCGCGATCGGCCAGTCGTTGGGCCCAGGGGGGGATCGCCGCCGTGACGCGCGCCGAGGACAGCCTGGACGCGCACATGGCTGACACCCTGCAGGCCGGTGGCGGGCTGTGCGAACCGGAAGCGGTTCGTCTGTTGGTGAGCGAGGCACCGGCCTGCGTGCAGCGGCTGCTGGAGCTGGGCATGGACTTCGACCGCAACGGCGCCGACCTGAGCACCACCCTGGAGGCGGCCCACAGCCACAGGCGGGTGCTGCACGCCCAGGACCGCACCGGCGGTGCCCTGGTGGATGCCCTGGAGCGACGGGTGGCCGAACGGCCCGATCTGGTGCGCCGAGATGGGGTGCTGGCCCTGCAGCTGCTGGTGGAGGACGGACGCTGCTGCGGCCTGCAGGTGCTCGACGGCCAGCGGCTGCGCTGGTTGCGGGCGCGGGCGGTGGTCCTGGCCACCGGCGGTGGCGGCCACCTGTTCGCCAACACCACCAATCCAGCCCAGGCCAGCGGCGACGGCATCGCCATGGCCTGGCGCGCCGGCGCCGTGATCCGCGACCTGGAATTCGTGCAGTTTCACCCCACCGCGCTGATGCTGCCCGGCGCACCGCACTTCCTGATCTCCGAAGCGGTGCGCGGCGAGGGAGCACGGCTGGTGGATGACAACGGCGACAGTCCGGTGGCCCACCTGCCGGGCGGGGACCTGGCGGCGCGGGATGCCGTCAGCCGCGCTCTGGTGCAATGCATGCGCGAGCGACAGCTGGCCCACCTCTGGCTCGATCTGCGGCCGGTGGGGCCGGAGCGGCTGGAACGCCAGTTCCCCACGATCCTGGGGCGCTGCCGGGAGCTCGGGCTGGAGCCCACCGCGGCACCGATCCCCGTGGCGCCGGCGGCCCACTACTGGATGGGAGGCATCCGCACGGATCAGCAGGCGGCCACGACCCTGCCAGGGCTGTATGCGATCGGCGAAGTGGCCAGCAGCGGCGTGCACGGCGCCAACCGTCTGGCCAGCAATTCCCTGATGGAATGCCTGGTGTACGCGCGGCAGCTGCGCCAGCTGGAGCTGCCAGCAGCGCCAGCGCAACACCACCAGGAGCGACCGGATCGCTGGAGCGACCAGAGCCAGGATGGCCCAACGGCAACGGAGCTGGAGAGGCAACAGCAGGACCTGCGCCAGCTGTGCTGGCAGGTGGCGGGCGTGGAACGGCAGCCGGGCCCGCTCAGGCGGGCGCTGGGGAGCGTGCGTCGCCAGGCGGCTGAGCTGGGAGCCAGCCCTGCGCTGCGCCAGGCGGAGCGACAGGGCTGGGCTGGGGCGAGCGCCGATCTGGTTGGCGCAGGCGCCGCTTGGCTACGCCAGGCCCACGACCTGCGCCAGCGGCTGCAGGTGGCCGAGCTGCTGCTGGAAGCCGCTCAGTTCAGACAGGAGAGCCGGGGCGGTCATTACCGACTCGATGCACCGAAACCACAGCCGTTCTGGTGCTGCCACACCCTGCAGCAACGGGGACGGAGCATCCAGACCGAACCGGTGGGCTGAGTCCGGTCTGAGGCCTGAACGGGACCCTCAGAAATCGATCGGGCCCCGATAGCCGCTGAGATCAGCGAGCTTGGCCAGGGGCTTGACGCCTGAATCGATCTTGCCGTTGATCTCCCAGCTGGGGTAGCCATCAATCTTCTTCTGATCGCAGAGGGCTTTCTGACTGTTGCGGCCATCGGGCGCACACTCGATCACCGTGAGCTTGGCCGTGGCTTCACGGCCGAACAGCTCCTTCTGCTCGTGGCAGTGGGGGCACCAGTACGCGGTGTAGATCCGTGCACCCGAAGCCGTGAGGTACTCGGCCAGAGCGATCTTGGCGGGACTGCTGGATGCATTCACCGCCGGTGCCACCCCCTGGCCAACCGGCGCCGCCGGACGGGCAACGCTGACGGACCAGCCAAGGCCGGCGACCCCCACCAGCAGGGCCGTGAGCACACCGAGGAAGACCAGCTGGCCCCGGTCTTCCGACTCGACGCCGATCAGGCTGAACACCAGCAGGGCGGTGCTGAGACCGGCCGAGAGAATGCAGAAGGGACAGCAATCGCGGATGCCGAAGGCCATCACCCCCAGCAGCACGGCGCTGAACACCGCCATGCTCAGGCTGATCAAGGCCAGACCGAGCCAGCTGAGCCGCCCCAGGCTCAGGCGGGTCTCACCGCGCAGCACCAGCGGCGCCAGGGCGAGCAGCAGAACGGCCCCGTAGGCCAGCAATCCAAACAGGGCCAGCGGCTGGCCGAACAGGCTTCCCCAGACGCTGGAGAGCACCTTCTCGCAGCCATTGCAGCCGAACAGCCCCTGACTGCTGCAGCTGAGATTGCCGATCAGGCCCCACTTGCTCAGGGTGATCGAGCCGGTGTCGATCACACCGATGGTGGCGAGCACGGCCAGCACCACCCGAACCCAGCGGCGCCCCTGTTCTGGGCGACGGCGCTGTCCGGCGAGGCGCTCGCTGAGGCGGGAGGATGTCACGGCTGGGCGCGCAATCTGGGTGGATTGTGGCAGCCATTGTCCAGGAGGTCTGCAGAAGGGCTGCAGAACAGCTGGGTAGGGTGAAGGATTGGCCGCGTTGCGGCCCGCCTGGACCCAGCGCTGATGACCGCAGGCACCACTCCATCCCCGGCCCATCCCGAGCCGCGCAACACCGAGCCGCGCAAAACCGTGGCCTTTGCCCACCTCGGCTGCGAGAAGAACCGGGTGGACACCGAGCACATGCTCGGCCTGCTGGCCCAGGCCGGCTACGGCGTCAGCGCCGATGAGGCCGACGCCACCGTGGTGGTGGTGAACACCTGCAGCTTCATCCAGGACGCCCGTGAGGAATCGGTGCGCACGCTGGTGGAGCTGGCGGAGCAGGGCAAGGAGCTGATCATCGCCGGCTGCCTGGCCCAGCACTTCCAGGAGGAACTGCTCGAGAGCCTGCCGGAGGCGAAGGCGATCGTGGGCACCGGCGATTACCAGCACATCGTGAGCGTGCTGGAGCGGGTGGAGGCGGGCGAACGGGTGACGCAGGTGAGCGCCAACCCCACCTTCGTGGCCGATGAGCACCTGCCCCGCTACCGCACCACCAGCGAGGCGATTGCCTACCTGAAGGTGGCCGAGGGCTGCGACTACCGCTGCGCCTTCTGCATCATTCCCCACCTGCGGGGCGATCAGCGCTCGCGCACGATCGAGAGCATCGTGGCCGAGGCGAAGCAACTGGCGGCCCAGGGGGTGCAGGAGCTGGTGCTGATCAGCCAGATCACCACCAACTACGGCCTCGATCTGGCCGGCAAGCCCCAGCTGGCGGAGCTGCTGCGGGCCCTTGGCGAGGTGGAGATCCCCTGGATCCGCGTGCACTACGCCTACCCCACCGGCCTCACTGAGGCGGTACTGGCGGCCTACCGCGAGGTGCCCAACGTGCTGCCCTACCTGGATCTGCCGCTGCAGCACAGCCATCCCGAGGTGCTGCGGGCGATGAACCGGCCCTGGCAGGCCGATGTGACCGGCGGCGTCCTGCGTCGCATCCGCGAACAGCTGCCGGATGCGGTGCTGCGCACCACCTTCATCGTTGGTTTCCCGGGCGAAACCGAGGAGCACTTCCAGCACCTGCTCGATTTCGTGGCCGAGCAGCGCTTCGATCATGTGGGCGTGTTCACCTTCTCCCCGGAGGAGGGCACCCCGGCAGCCGACCTGCCCGATCAGGTGCCGGCCGAGGTGGCCCAGGCGCACCGCGACCTGGAGTCGCGCAAGACCACCGGCTCGACCGTGCTGCTGCCTTGAGCAGTTGAGCAGCTGAGCCGCTGGGCGCTGGATCAGCCGCCTTTGCGGGCGCGCACCACCCGCAAGACCTCATCCAGGATCAGGCAGGCCGCGCCCAGCGTGATCGCGCTGTCGGCCAAATTGAAGGCGGGGAAGTGCCAACCCGCGGCGTGAAAGTCCAGCATGTCCACCACATAGCCGTGGACGGCGCGGTCGATCACATTGCCCAGCGCACCGCCCATGATCATGGTGATGGCAAAGCAAAACAGCTTCTGCCCTGCATGGCGGTGCAGCATCCAAATGATGAAGGCTGAAGCCAGCACGCCGATGCCGATGAAAAAC
>RFPK01000341.1 GCA_009926195.1 Synechococcaceae bacterium WB4_1_0192
GCTCCGAGGAGCTGTCGTGGGCGTGAGCCATGGGACGGAGTGTCTTTTAAGGATTACTTGGAGTGGGGCTTCGCGCCGTGGGCGTCGCCGTGCGCGGGAGCGCCATGGGCGTCGCCGTGCGGGGCGCCGTGCGCTTCGCGGCCGGCCATCTCGACGCGGGAAAGCGGGACGAGCTGGGCTCCGGGCATGCGGAGGTTGAGGTTGCGCAGCTTGGCCTGGTAGGTCGTGCGCGGACGGGTGTTGAGATAGGTCAGCGCGCCGTAGGTGCGGGTCGAGGCCTTGGCCTTGGCGACGCGGGTCTTCGGGTCGGTGATGTCGCCGAACTCGATCGCGCCGGCCGGGCAAGCCTGCTGGCAGGCGACCTGGATGGCGCCGTCGGCGACCTGCGTGCGGCCGGAGTCGCGGGCGGCGGCCTTGGCCTGGATGTCGTCCCACACCTCGGGCCGCTCCTGCAGCGGCGTCTCGAAGGCGGCGGCGATCGCCTCGGTGGTGAGGTCGTCGGGGGTGGGGCCGAGGCCACCGGTGGTGATCAGCAGCCGGCACCGGCCCGCCGCCTCGCGCACCATGGCGATCAGACGCTCACGGTTGTCGCCCACCACGGCCTGGCGGTGATGGGCAATGCCGAGGGCCGCCAGCTGCTCCGCCAGCCAGCGGGCATTGCCATTGGTGATGTTGCCGAGCAGCAGCTCGGTGCCGATGCAGAGCACCTCGGCGCCTGCGGGCGGCTGCGACTCAGCGGGGCAGGTCACCACCGGGGAGCTCGGCAGGGGTGGGATGCGGACCTTCAAGGACGCGGGACTGATCCTCCTGTTCGCGGTTGAGGCTGCGGCGGCAGGCGATCACCACACCGATCAGCACGGCCGTGGCCAGGGCCAGCCAGAGAAAACGCAGCTCAGCGTTGGCCAGCACCAATGCCAGGGCCACCAGCCACTGGGTAAAGGCATAGATCAGCACCACGGTGCGGCGATGGCTGAAGCCGACCCGCAGCAGACGGTGGTGCAGATGGCGGCGATCGGGATAAAAGGGCGATCGCCCCTGACGCAGGCGGCCCATGATCACGGCCGACATGTCGGCCAGGGGCAGCGACAGGATCAGCAGCGGCAGCAGCAGGCTGACGCTGGTGATCCCCTTGGCGGGGCCGATGATGCTGATCGCCGCCAGGGCGAAACCGAGGAAATAGGAGCCGCCATCGCCCATGAAGATGCGGGCGGGATTGAAGTTGTGGCGCAGGAAGCCGAGGCAGCTGCCCGCCAGCGCGGCGGCCAGCAGGCCTGGAGCCGGCTGGTTGAGGCTGTAGCTGACCGAGAGCAGGCCCACGGCGGCGATGCCGCTGACGCCGGCGGCCAGACCATCCAGTCCGTCGAGCCAGTTGATCGCATTGGTGATGCCCACCAGCCAGATCACCGTGGCCAGCAGGCTCAGTCCCTCGGAGAGGGGAATCGCCCCCGGCTGGTGGCCAAGCAGCCCGAAGGGCAGGTCGATGGCACCGATGCGCACCCCCTGACTCCAGACCGCCATCGCCACCACCAGCTGACCAGCGAGACGCGGCAGCGGCGGCAGGGCGAACAGATCGTCCGCCAGACCGATCACGAAGAAGCAGAGCGAGCCGGCCAGGGTGGTCCAGATCAGCGCATCGCGCTGGGGCGGCAGCTCCACGAAACCGCCCAGCCACCAGATCAGCAGCAGGGCGAGCACGAAGCCGGCGACGATGCCCACCCCTCCGAGACGCACCATCGGCCGGGTGTGCTGCTTGCGGGCATCGGGCTGATCGATCAGCCC
>RFPK01000342.1 GCA_009926195.1 Synechococcaceae bacterium WB4_1_0192
ACCTGGTGCCAGTTGGTCGATCGCGTCCACATAGCGCGTCATCTGGCCCTGTTCGCTCAGCAGCTGATCCACCAGATCGCGGGTGCCGGGATCACCGTCGAGGCGCCGCCGCAGCAGCTGCGCGAAGGTGCGCAGCGCCGCCAGGGGGTTGCGCAGCTGGTGCACCAGCAACTGCAGCTGCTCATCGCGGTGGGCCAGGGTCAGGGCCAGCCGCTGCTGTTCCAGGTCGAGTCGCAGGGCTTCCGTGAGGCAGCGGGCGGTGGCTTCCAGACGGCCACTCAGCGCTTGCGGCCACGGCCAGACACCGGCATCGACGCGCAGGGCGCCCAGCAACAGACTGCCATCGCGCAGGGCCAGCCAGCGCCGGGCTTCACCGAGCGGTGCTTCGCCGCCGCTGCCCCCGTCAGGAAGAACCATCTGAGGCGGCCACTGGCCGATCACGACCAGGCTCGGTTTGCCATTTTCGCTCGGCAGGGCCAGATACACCACGATCGCCCGGAGATCAGACCGATCGGCGAACTGGGCAAGCTGCTGCTCCAGGAGGGCCAGAAACCGCTTGGAGACTTGCATCTGGGCAGCAGCTCAGGCGTGTCATCGGGCCAGGCGTCGAGAAATCTGCGGACGACCTGTTGGAAATCTGGGAAAAAGTCTTAAGATCGACGTATCGACCAATACCTCGCAGTCCGGGAGCGGGCCGCGCGGCGTCGGGCCCAGGGGTCCCGGTTGCAGTCTGGCTGCGATCGAGGCTACAGCAGTGGATGTTGCGTCCCCTGTTCTTCGGAGTCCGTCCGTCGCTGACGGTTGGCTGGCCCCATCGCCTCTGCTTGCAGAGCGATCGAGCCTGTCTGGCTTCCCGGTTGACAGACGTTTGGGCGTTTCGACCCCATCTCCTTCCGGGTTTCCGTTCCATGTCCAAGAAGCGCAAGCGCATCAGCCGCCGCCGCCTGGCCGGTCAGCGCGTCCTCGCCCATGTGCCCACCCACAACCTGGAAACCGGCGAACACAAGCCGGTGACCGCCGCCCGCCGCTTCATCGCTGAGGGCGGGATCGTCGCTCCGGCGCTGCTCAACGTCCGTCGCAACGAGCACACCACCGATCGCTTCTTCTGGGGCGAGAAGGGTCTGTTCAGCGCCCAGTACGCCGAGGAGAACCACTTCCTGTTCCCCTCCCTGCGCGCCATCGTTGATCGCATCGGTGAGGAGACCCTGTTCGCCGGCCTCGAGGCTCTCGCCGCCGACGACTGGGAGGAAATGGAAGAGTACGAATACGCCTTCGTCTGATCAGCTCCAGCCTGCTGGAACCCGCCGCCGGCCCCATCAGGGGCCTGCTTTTTGATGGCTGATCGCCGTCTCGGTCCCTTCAGCCCGCTGCGCCCAGGCAGCGCTGCACAAAGGCTGCTACAGCCGGCAGCAGCTCCGGATCGATGCCGTGACCGCCGCTGAAGGGCAGCAGTTCCACCCGGGCCCCGGCCCGCACCAGCTGCCGCTGCAGCTCTTCGCTGGCGGCGTAGGGCACCACAGCATCCTCGCGGCCGTGGCTGAGTAGCACCGGCGGCAGCGTGCCGCCTGGCTGCCAGCCCTCATGGGGGTAGCCGCTGCAGCCCACGATCCCCGCCAGCGGCAGGCCGCAGCCCACATCGAGTGCCATCGCTGCGCCCTGGGAGAAGCCGAGCAGCACCGTGCGTTCCAGCGCCACGCTGGCGGCCAGGGCCTCCAGCCGTGCCCGCAGGGCGGTGCGCGCCGCGGGCAGGGCGTCCCAGTCGATCGGCTGC
>RFPK01000343.1 GCA_009926195.1 Synechococcaceae bacterium WB4_1_0192
CACCGGGCCTCCACGCACGGTGAGGCCACGTTTCATCTTGCCTCAGCGCCTGCTGCAGGGGTGCTCTGCAGGCGCTGCTCCAGTGCCGCGATGATGGAATCCGCAACCTGGCACCGAAGCGCCTTCTGCAGTTTCCGCCTTCGGCGGGCCTCCTCGACACACACGGGGTTCGGGCAGACATAGGCCGACCGGCCCATGCCGCGGTCGAGGGCCATCCCCCCGCCCGCCAACCGGATCACCCGCCACAGCTGCCGGCGATCCAGCAGCTGACGGCAGCTCACACAGCGGCGGAGGACGGCGCGCTCGCTCACCGGGCCTCGTCCTCGCCGTTCTCATCGGTTGCAGCCTCGGCGACCGCATCGACCTCCTCGGCTGCTGCAGTGGCAGTGGTGTCCTCGGTGCCGGCTTCCGCCAGGTCAGCCGATTCCTCATCCGCGTAGGACGTGCCGTACTCCTCCTCGTCCTCCGGCAGCGGATACAGCTCCCGCAGGCGTGCGTCCTCCTCGGCCCGCAGGGCCTGCTCGGCCTGCAGACGGGCTTCGGCCTCGGCCTGGAGTGCCTCTTCCTCACGGCGCAGGCTGATCAGTTCCGACACCTTGGCGTCCTCATTGGCCTGGTCGTATTCGGTGCTGTTCTTGATGTCGATCTTCCAGCCGGTGAGACGGGCGGCCAGGCGCACGTTCTGGCCCTCGCGGCCGATGGCCAGGCTGAGCTGATCGGGCGGGACCAGGACGTGGGCGTGCTGACCTTCGGGGTCCACCAGGCGCACCGCCTCAACCCGGGCCGGGCTGAGGGAGTTGGCGATGTACTGCCCTGGATCGTTCGACCAGCGGATCACGTCGATCTTTTCACCGCGCAGCTCATTCACCACCTGCTGAATACGCGAGCCGCGGGCACCGATGCAGGCGCCCACAGGATCCACTTCGCGCTCCACCGAATCCACCGCCACCTTGGTGCGGGGGCCCACCGAGCGGCTGGGGGGATTGGCTTCGCGGGCCACGGCGACGATCCGCACCGAACCCTCCTGGATCTCCGGCACCTCGTTCTCGAACAGGTAGACCACCAGGCCGGCATTGGAGCGGCTCACGAACAGCTGGGGTCCGCGGCGCGGCACCTCGCTCACCTCCTTGAGGAACACCTTGAAGGTGGCATTGGCGCGGTAGTTGTCGTTCGGCAGCTGGTCGCGGCGGGGCAGTTCCGCCTCCACCTCGGGGCGGCCGAGGCCGCTGCTCACGGCCATGATCACGCTCTGACGTTCAAAGCGAATCACCCGGGCGGTGAGCACCGGATCCTCCAGATCCGCGAACTCCTCCTGGATCATGCGGCGCTGGTGATCGCGCAGCTTCTGGGCCAGCACCTGCTTGGTGGTGGCGGCGGCCATGCGGCCGAAGTCCTCCTTCTCGGGGGTGACGTCGAGCACCACCGTGTCGCCGACCTGGGCATCCTCGGCCACCTGCATCACCTCGGCAAGGGCGATCTGGTGGTCTTCGCTCTCCACGTCCTCGACGATGATCTTCGAGGCCAGCACCCGGTAGCCCTCCTCATCGAGGTCGAGGGCCACATCGAAGTTGGAGAAGTAGTCCTCCTCGAATGGGTCTTCGCTGATGCCCAGGTACAGGGTGCGGCGATAGCGCTCATAGCCCTTCAGCAGCGCCTCGCGCAGCGCCGCCTCCACCACCTGGGTGGGCAGCTTCTTCTCTTCGCTGATGTCCTCGATCAGGTTCGTCAGACCGGGGAGCAGAACCAGGGCCATGGTGGGGCTTGAGGAAGG
>RFPK01000344.1 GCA_009926195.1 Synechococcaceae bacterium WB4_1_0192
ACCGGATAGCGGCGACGCTGCTCTTCCGCGGCCAGCGGATTCCAGTGCACCGGCAGGCGTCGCTCGGCCGGCACCGAGGTCAGGTTGGCGCAGTCCTGGCGGTGGATCGTGATGCCGTGGTTGCCAAGAGCCACGGTGCCGACGATCGCTTCACCGGGCAGGGGGCTGCAGCAGCCGCCGAGGCGGTATTCCAGACCCTCGAGGCCCACGATCGGGCTGCCATCGCTGGCGGCGCTGAGCGGCTGCTCCCGCTGGGTCGAGACATTGCGGGCCAGCTCCTCGTTGCTGAGCACCGGCGCCGCTGCTTCCGAGGCCAGGCGCAGTTCCTCACGCAGGCGATTGAGCACCTGATGCAGGGTGACGCCACCGAAACCGATGGCGGCCAGCAGGTCGTCGGTGCCGACAAGATTGCAGCGGCGGGCCACCCGCGCCATCGCCTCGCCGTTGAGCAGGGCATCGAAACCATCGCGGCCGAGCTCGCGTTCGAGCATGGAGGTACCGCGGTGGATGTTCTCCTCACGATGGCTCTTCTTGTACCACTGGCGAATGCGGTTGCGCGCCGTGGGGGTGGCGACGAAATTCAGCCAGTCGAGGCTGGGATGGGCCGATTTAGCGGTGACGATCTGAACAAAATCACCGTTCTGCAGCGGTGTGGCCAGTGGGCAGAGGCGATCGTTGATACGTACGCCCTGACAATGATTACCGACTTCGGAGTGGATGCGATAGGCAAAATCGACGGCCGTGGACCCCTTGCGCAGCCCCACCACATCACCGCTGGGGGTGAACACGTACACCTCCTCATCGAAGAGGTCTTCCTTGATCGAGCGCAGGAAGTCGTTGCTGTCTTCGCCGACACCATCCTTCTGCCAGTCAACGAGCTGACGCAGCCAGTTGAACCGCTCGGCATCGTTGCCGGTGGCGGCCGGTGAACCACCCTCCTTGTATTTCCAGTGGGCGGCGATGCCGAACTCCGCCACCTGATGCATCTCGGCGGTGCGGATCTGCACCTCGATCGGCCGGTGGCGGCCGATCACCGCCGTATGCAGCGATTGATAGCCATTCGGCTTGGGCAGGCCGATGTAGTCCTTGAAGCGGCCGGGGATCGGCCGGAAGGTGTCGTGCACCACCGCCAGGGCGCGGTAACAGCTTTCGAGATTGGGGCAGATGATGCGCAGGGCCGCCACGTCGTAGATCTCGTGGAAAGCCTTCTGCTGGCGCTGCATCTTGCTCCAGATGCCATAGAGGTGCTTGGGGCGGCCACTGACATCCACACCCTCCAGACCGGCCGCCAGCAGCCGCTCCCGCAGCAGCCCGGCGGTCACCCCCAGCCGCTCCTCACGCTCGGAGCGCTTGGTGGCCACCTGCTGCTGGATCTCGCGGAAGGCGTCGGGTTCAAGGATCTTGAAGGCCAGGTCCTCCAGCTCCCACTTGAGCCGGCCGATGCCGAGGCGGTTGGCCAGGGGGCCGTAGATCTCGCGGGTCTCGCGGGCGATGCGCTGCTGCTTCTCCGGCTTGAGCGCACCGAGGGTGCGCATGTTGTGCAGGCGGTCGGCCAGCTTGACCAGCACCACGCGGATGTCGCTGGCCATCGCCAGGAACATGCGACGCAGGTTTTCGGCCTGGGCTTCGGTCTTGTTGGTGAAGTGGATGCCGCCGAGCTTGGTGACCCCCTCCACCAGCCCCCGCACCTCAGCGCCGAAGTGCTGCTCGATCTCCTCGGGGGTGACGTCGGTGTCCTCCACCACGTCGTGCAGGAAGCCGGCAGCGATC
>RFPK01000345.1 GCA_009926195.1 Synechococcaceae bacterium WB4_1_0192
ATGATTCTGTTCGTGGGCTGCTGGCCCCTGCTGGCCTGGCTGGCTGGGCAGCTGATCCCGGCGATCGGCGACGGCGATTTCAACCGCGTGCTGCGGGTAATCGTGCTGGCCCTGAGCGTGTTCATGCTGCAGAAGCTGGCCCAGTTCGGCCAGGACACGCTGCTGGCGGGTCCGGCGCTGCAGGTGAGCCAGGAGCTGCGCCGCCGCCTGTTTGCGCGGCTGCAAAGGCTGGATTTCGGGGTGCTCGAGAAACTGTCCGCCGGCGACCTCACCTACCGCCTCACCGAGGATGCCGACCGGGTCGGCGAGGTGATCTACAAGACCATCCAGGACACCACCCCTTCGCTGCTGCAGCTGGTGGTGGTGTTCGGCTACATGGTCTGGCTCGACTGGAAGCTGTCGGTGGGCACCCTCCTGCTGGCGCCGCTGGTGGCCGTGCTGGTCAGCCTGTTCGGCGCCAAGGTGATGGGCGCCGCCGAAAGCAGCCAGAAGCAGGTGAGCGAACTGGCGGCGCTGCTCGGCGAAGCCATCGCCGGACTGCCGCTGGTGCGGGCCTTCGCGGCCGAACCCTGGCTGCAGCAGCGCTTCGAGCAGGAAATCGACCTGCACCGCCGCGCCCGTTACCGCACCCAGCGGCTGCTGGCTCTCCAATACCCCGTGGTGGGATTCCTGGAGGCGGCTGGCATCCTGGCGGTGCTGCTGATGGGGGCGGCCCGCATCCAGAGCAACGAACTCACCGGTGCCGGCTTCAGCAGCTACGTGGCTGCCCTGCTGATGCTGATCGATCCCATCAGCCATCTCACCACCAACTTCAACGAGCGATCGCCCGTGCGGTTCTGGGCGATCCAGCCCTGCTGCTGCTCGATGAGGCCACCAGCGCCCTGGATGCTGAGGCCGAGGAAGCGGTACAACGGGGCCTGAACCAGGCGATGGCCGGCCGCACGGTGCTGGTGATCGCCCACCGCCTGTCCACGGTGCAGGAGGCCGATTCGATTGTGGTGCTGGAGCAGGGCCGCATCGTCGATCAGGGCAATCACGATCTGTTGATCAGCCGACCTGGCCGCTACAGGGATCTATGTGAGCGACAGCTGATCCGCGGTGCTTAGCCTGCGGGAATGGACCAGGCCTCCACTCCCCCCTCTGCCGCGCAGCATGCTGTCGCGCCATCATCGGCCGCACAGCCGCCGGCTAGCGCCATGCTGCAGTGGGAATACCGGGTGATCCACATCAACGTGGATGCGGGACCCGCGCCTCAACCCGCTGACCCCAAGACTGCCAGTGATCACCTGCAGGGGGCGCTGAGCCCGAGCTACCTGGCCAGGGAGTTCCCCGAGCACTATGGAAAGGACAGCGACGCAGCCAGGCGCAAGCTCCACCCCGCTGAACAGCTGCAGGGCTTCCTCAATCTGCTGGGCCGTGAGGGCTGGGAGCTGACTGAAACCTCACAGGTGGGCCCCCTGCTGATGTTCTTCTTCAAGCGTCCGCTGCGGCCCACCCCGAAGCTGATCGAGCCCGCGCGGGAGGTCGCCAGCGCCGCCACCGACACCGGAGCGGATGGACCAGCGACGGGACCCATTCAGGTCGATCCGATCAATCCAGCGGAGGGCTGACCATCCAGCGCCCCTTAATCTGACGCCGACATCCACTGCCAGCCGTGACTGATTCCGCCCTGCAGCAGCCGCCGGTGCTCACCTTTGAAGGCAAGCGCTACGACCTGAACACCCTCCCCGACGAGCTCAAGGAACTGGTGCGGGGGGTGCAGGTGGCCGA
>RFPK01000346.1 GCA_009926195.1 Synechococcaceae bacterium WB4_1_0192
TTCATCGCGCAGCGCGCGTTCGATCTGCTCGCTTCTCCATCGGGAGTAGCGGATCAGATCAGCGGCCAGGGGCTGTTCTGGTTGGCGAGGGCCATTGCTACCCCTGGGCGGGCCCATGCGGAGGCGAAACCAGCCGGCCAGGCCGCCAGTGAAGGCCACGCCGGTGCAAAAGCCTGCCAGCCAGAAGGTGAAGAGCTCAATCACGGCACCACCCCGGCAGCTCGATCGGCTCCTGCACCAGGTCGCCATAGCCCGGCCACACGCCGGTCTCCCAGCACTGGGCCAGCAGCGCCATCGCAGCCTCGATCCGGCGCTGGCCGGCGGCGATCATGGCACCGCTCGCGGGGTAGACCGCCACGGCGAACGGCCGCACGTTCTCCACTGCGATCGTGATGAACTGCTCGGCCTGCAAGGCGTCCTGGTTCCATGCCGCCTGCACGTGGTAGTCCAGGTTGGCGATCGACTTGGCGAACTCGACCCGGCTGGCGTCGCGGGTGGTCTTCACGTCCACCACGATCCGGCGATCCTCGCTGTGCCAGTCCGGCCGGGTCTTGCAGGCGAGGCCCGTCTGCGGGTCCTCCCACGTATACGACGCCTCCCGCCGGCCTGGGAGCTCCAGCAGGAAGCCAGCCGCCGGGTGCTTCCGCACCTGGTCTGCCATGCGGCGCACTTGATCCGCATCGTCGGGCGACAGCACGATCTTCCCGGCAGCCTCCCGCTCAAACTCGGCGGCCAGCTCCTTGCCGACCTTGGTGCGGCGATCGAAGCTGTGCGGCGGCACCGCGATGGTGGTGTCCCAGAGCTCAGGCTCCAGCACCGCCGTGTGGAGGGCGGTGCCCAGCTGCATGGCCGGCGTCGGCTCCCGCTTCTCGCGGTCCTCAGCCAGGAACTGGTCGAAGTAGTGCAGGGGGCTGCGCCCGAGCACCTTGATCTGGCTGGGCGAGACCGCCTTCAGCGCGTGATAGGCCTCGTTGGTGAGGGCCCGCGTCAACCCCTACCGTTGGGCCTATGCAGGTCACTCTTCGCCCCTACCAGCAGCAGGCCGTCGCCGAGATCCGAGGCTCCTATCAGGCCGGCTGCCGCCGCGCGCTGTTCGTCCTCCCGACCGGTGGCGGCAAGACCGTGGTCTTCACCCACATCGCCGAGCGCGCTGCCATGCGCGGCTCCCGCATCTGCATCCTCGTGCACCGCCAAGAGCTGGTCGATCAGTCCAGCCGTTCCCTCCACGCCATCGGCTGCAATCACGGCGTCATCGCCGCCGGCTATCGCCAGGACCTCAGCCACACCGTTCAGGTGGCCAGCGTCCAGACCCTGGCCCGGCGGCTCCACCAGATCCCGGCCGGCTTCTTTCAGCTGCTGATCGTCGATGAGGCCCACCATGCCGTCGCCGGCACCTGGGCAAAGGTGCTGGAGCACCACCAGGGCGGCCACGTCCTCGGCGTCACCGCGACTCCTGAGCGCCTCGACGGCCGCGGCCTGGGCGATCAGTTCGAGACCTTGATCCGGTCTGCCCGGTGTGCGGCTTCGTGTTTCCACCGTTGGCCCGCCGCGAGCTGGTCACCGTGGAGGGCACCCTGCAGGAGCTCACCGCGCGAGACGCAGCACGCCAGCGGCGCAACGTCGTCGGCCGGGCCCGCACCCGCGAAGAGCTGGAGGCCATCCGCCTGGAGCGCGGCTACTCTCGCGGCTGGACTGATCACATTCTGAGGGCGCGCGGTGGCAGGTCGTTCGGATGAGCTGGCGGT
>RFPK01000347.1 GCA_009926195.1 Synechococcaceae bacterium WB4_1_0192
GCGCGCTGCCCCCGCCAGCCTGATGCCGGGGACGCGGCTGCATAGAACGGATCGGCATCCCCATCGCCCTCCCGCCTTGGCCATCCGCCGGCACCGGCTGCCCCGCTTCTGGCTGGTGCTCACGCTCGGACTCGTGGCCAGCGGCGTCGGCGCGGCCTACTGGTGGGAAAAACAGCTGCCGCAGCGGCTGGAGCAGGCCGCCCGCAGCGGCCGGCTCGACGACTGCCTGCGCTACGGCGAACAGCTGGCGGCCCTGCGCTGGCTGGGGGGCAAGGCCCCGATCGAGCAGGGACAGTGCCGACGCCGCAAGGCTGCCGCGCTCTGGCAGCAGGGGGCCTGGGCCGAGGCGTTGCGGCTGCAGCTGCAGCTCGTCAATTCGGGCGCCAGCAGCAGCGGTGATCAGCAGACGCTCGTGCGCTGGCAGCAGCAACTGGAACGGCAGGCGGCGGAGCGCTATGCCGCCGGCGACCTGCGGGGGGCCCTGGCCCTGCTGCATCACCTGAACGCGGCCCACAACGCCGATGGCACGGCCCTCGGCGACAGCCTGCAGGAGGACTGGAACCGCAACCGCTGGTACCAGGAACGGGCCGCCCGGCTGATCCCACAGCAGCGCTGGTGGGAGGCCCTCGACGCCCTCAACCGCATCGAGCACCCCTGGTGGAAACGGCGCAGCCAGCCCCTGCGCGATCAGGTGATGAAGGGAATCGAAGGCCTGCGGAAGGGGCATGAAGCCGAGCACGACGCCCACGCCGGCGGCCCGACCTCCAATGTTCCCGAGGATCGCCTCAACGCCCTGATCTCAGCCCGGATCGCGGCCGGGATGGACGACCTGCAGGCCTTCAACAGCGCCTGCCAGTCCCTCGGCGGCAAGGTGGTGGAAGCCGGACCGGACGTGGCCTGCCGCCGCTGATCCTGCGTGACAGGATGGGCGGCATCGATGCAGCCCCTTCATGCAGCCGGGAGATCAGGTCAGGGTTTGCCAGAGCGTTGTGGTGTTTCACCACCCCGAACATCGCGGCCAGGCCTTCGATCTCCAGGGCCAGCAGGGCGAGGTTCTGCAGGTCCTGAACGATTACAAGGGTCGGCCGATCAGCCCGACCCTGCCGCTGGTGGTGGCGTTCGGCCGCTTCCGGGCCCATTTCCGCGCCGACGAGCTGGAAGCGGTGGCCTGATCCGGCTTTCGCGTCAGCGGAGCAGGAACACCCCCTCCTCGCCGTCGATGGACTGGAGGCACAGGGCGATCAGTTCCTGGCGGCTGGTGGGCACGACCCGCCCACAGAAATCCGGCTGGATCGGCAGTTCGCGATGTCCGCGATCCACCATCGCCAGCAGGCGCACCCGCCTGGGGCGGCCCCAGGCCTGGAGGGCTTCGAGAGCGGCGCGCACGGTGCGACCCGTGAAGATCACGTCGTCGACCAGAACCACCTCCCGACCATCGAGATCGGCCGGCAGATCGGTGGGAATCGGCAGGCGGGTGCCGACCCGCTCGAGATCATCGCGGTGAAACGTGGGATCCAGGCTGCCGCAGGCGATGGGGTGGCCGCAGAGCGGCTCCAGGGTGGTGGCCAGAACGCGGGCTAAGGCGACCCCACGGGTGGGGATGCCGAGCAGGATCAGCTGATGGCTGTCGGCCACGCTCTCGAGCACCTATTTTTTGCGTCATACGCCGCAGGAGATCGCCTGGCACACCCGCGCGCTCGCCACGCGCTCGGCCGACGACGATGCACCGATGGTCAGTCTG
>RFPK01000348.1 GCA_009926195.1 Synechococcaceae bacterium WB4_1_0192
GAGCCCAAGTACGGCGACTCCGCGTTCCAGCGGTGGCTGGAGGGCATGAGACCCACCTCTCTACACTGCACCTCCGGCCGCTCCACCCCGCCGGGTCATGACGAAGGTTCTGGTTTCCGATCCCATCGATCAGACAGGGATCGACATCCTGTCGCAGGTGGCTCAGGTGGATGTGCGCACGGGCCTGCCGCCCGAGCAGCTCAAGCAGATCATCGGTGAGTACGACGCTCTGATGATCCGCTCCGGCACCACCGTGACGGCCGACATCATCGAGGCTGCGTCCAGGCTGCGCATCATCGGCCGGGCCGGCGTGGGGGTCGACAACGTCGATGTGCCGGCGGCCACCAAGCGCGGGGTGATCGTCGTCAACTCGCCCGAGGGCAACACCATCGCCGCGGCCGAGCACGCCCTGGCGCTGATGCTGTCCCTGTCGCGCCACGTGCCCCACGCCCACGTGAGCACCATGGCCGGCGGCTGGGACCGTAAGAAATACGTTGGCAACGAGCTCTACAAGAAGAAGCTCGGCGTGGTGGGCCTGGGCAAGATCGGCTCCCACGTGGCCCGCGTCGCCAAGGCGATGGGCATGGATGTGATGGCCTACGACCCGTTCGTCTCGGCCGAGCGCGCCCAGCAGATGCAGGTGCGGCTGATGCAGTTGCCGGCCCTGTTCGCCGAGGCCGACTACGTGAGCCTGCACCTGCCGCGCACACCGGACACCGAGAACCTGGTCAACGCCGAGCTGCTGCGCACGATGAAGCCCACGGCTCGCATCGTGAACTGCGCCCGCGGCGGCATCATCGACGAGGCCGCCATTGCTGAGGCCGTCGAGAAGGGCGTGATCGCCGGCGCGGCCCTTGACGTGTACGCCAAGGAGCCCCTGGAGGCCGATTCACCGCTGCGCAGCGTCAGCGAGCGCCTGATCCTCACCCCCCACCTCGGCGCCTCCACCGAAGAGGCCCAGGAAAACGTGGCCATCGATGTGGCCGAGCAGATCCGCGACGTGCTGCTCGGTCTGCCGGCCCGCAGCGCCGTGAACATCCCCGGCCTGAACGCCGAGGTGATGGAGCAGCTCAAGCCCCATCTGCAGCTGGCCGAAACCCTTGGCCAGCTGCTCAGCCAGCTGGCGGGTGGCCAGATCAGCGAGCTGGAGGTGCGTCTGCAGGGCGAGTTCGCCAGCCACCCCTCTCAGCCCCTGGTGATCGCGGCCCTCAAGGGCCTTCTCTCCACCGCCCTGGGCGATTCGATCAACTATGTGAACGCCGGCCTGGAGGCCAAGGAGCGTGGCATTCACGTGCTCGAGGTCAAGGATGACGCAGCGCGCGACTTTGCCGGCGGTTCGCTGCAGCTCAGCTCCAAGGGTGGCAACGGCAGCCACACCGTGACCGGTGCCGTGTTCGCCGACGGCGAGCTGCGCATCACCACGATCGATGAGTTCCCGGTGAACGTGGCCCCCAGCCGCCACATGCTGTTCACCCGTCACCGCGACATGCCGGGGATCATCGGCCACCTCGGCTCGGTGCTCGGCGAGCACAACGTGAACATCGCCTCGATGCAGGTGGGTCGCCGCATCGTGCGCGGCGACGCCGTGATGGTGCTCAGCCTCGACGACCCCCTGCCCCCCAGCCTGCTGGCCACGATCCACGCGATCAATGGCATCCAGGAAGCCCACCCGGTGACCCTCTGAGGTCCATCCCCACCCTGCGTGCTGAGGCGCCTGCGGGCGCCTTTGGCGTTTCAGGG
>RFPK01000349.1 GCA_009926195.1 Synechococcaceae bacterium WB4_1_0192
GGATGTTTCTGATTATGAAATAATTGGTAGACTCGAGAATTTAGAGACTTATCTAGATCATATACCCTCTTAAACAGTTTTTCTAGAGTTGTCTCTGATCCTATTACTTGATATATTCTCTTAGGCTCTATAATATTGCATAGATACTTGTTAATATCAAACCGTATTTCTGTGTATACTCTATTACTAGTTACTGTATTTGCTAGTCTCTTAATCATATCATCACCTTTTACCACCAATTCTTGCGACCTTATATCCATATCGTGAATATCTCTGTAGAAATTAGTTATTCTGGAAGACTTATACATCTCGATTACACGCTGTAGATTAGATTCTAATACTAGACGGATATGATATACTAATCGCTTGGCTGTTTCTAGATTCTTTACCTTCACAATAAAGTCCTTCATATAACTATTTGATCTAGACAATGATAGATCTATCTTATCTGGATACTCGTGCTTCTCATCTACCTGGATGTATCGTTTCGCAAAATTTGCGACATTTTTAAGATCTCTAGCATCCAAATCGCCTTTTTGTATATAGCAAGAATAGCTGTATATGGCATTCTCAATTAGAATACGTGCAATGCTTTGATTATGACTATATACATCTTTCTGGAGCGTCTTAAATTGCGGTATAGAATAAGTAACTACATCTAACTGTGTTGGAGTTATAGGTACCCACATCTCGACATTTCCGACTCTACAATTTAATTCGCTACTATCTCCAGATTTTCCAATGATAGATATACCATATTTATCACACAGACTCTTGACATCTCCGTATCGATATCGAGATATAGTAGAAGGAATAGATATCTGCTTGTTACATGTTAGATTATATAGAGGAGTAGTAAAAAAGACTATTCCATCTATTTCAACATATCGAGTTTTACCACTATAGTCTATACCTTGTGCCTTGACGTGTTTTTCTATAGGAAAATCTACAGTTGTGTGAGAGGTTTCTCTAAATACAGTATCAACATATCCATCAAGTATATTTCCAGATAAATGGGGTATAGCTATGTTCTGTTTATCTGTATCCCATCTACATACGATTTCACACTGAGGATATTTTGCGTTATCTGATTCATTTCCATAGTGCTCGTATATGACTACCGATTTATCATACTTCTTGATATTGGTATATAATCCGTTTTTGTGATCTGGAACTACTAGGTATACATCTTCAGAGTCATTATCCCTTGCAAATACATACACGTTAATCTTGAATACTTTTTCAATTAGCATTATCCACTTTCGAGGATCTAGATAAGTCTCTAAATTCTCGAGTCTACCAATTATTTCATAATCAGAAACATCCCACATATTTTGTTTAGCTAAGTATGCATATCTAGTCATTTCTTTACGTGTATCAGATAAGTATTTTAATCTAGCTTCTTGAGTTAGTGTCTCTACATCTGGATTCACGGCCTCTAGTACACAGTCTAACAAACTAGAATACCCTCGTAAAACTCCTTTACGAATATATTTTATTCCAGGAGATATTGAATTGAATAATTTTTGTAATAATTCTGGGAGTATACCAAAATTATCAAAGTTAACTAGTTTATTTGTTACAATTATATGTTGCTGCAGCTGCGGCACCACAATTATATCCTACAGTTTCATTACAGTTACAATTGTATCCACCAGAGCAATTACAGTTTGCTTGTAGATATGCTTGAGAATCACAATTAGTACAGTTGATACCGGAACAGTTTGAACATTGTGAAG
>RFPK01000350.1 GCA_009926195.1 Synechococcaceae bacterium WB4_1_0192
CCGCTCCAGCTGGCGCAGGCCGGCGATCGTGGTGCCGCCGGGGCTGGTCACCATGTCCTTGAGCTGGCCGGGATGCAGCTCCTGCTGCTGGAGCAGGGCGGCGGTGCCCGCCAGGGTGCGGTGGGCCAGGTGCTGGGCCAGCACCCGCGGCAGGCCGGCCGCCACGGCGCCATCGGCCATCGCCTCCGCCACCAGCGCCACGAAGGCCGGCCCGGAGGAGGTGAGCGCCAGGAAGGCATCCAGCTGCGCTTCCGGCAGCTCCAGCACCTCGCCCACCCGGGCGAAGATCTCACGCACCCAGAGGCGCTGCGGCGCAGGAATCCCCTCGCCCCAGGCCAGGCCGCACAGGCCGGCGCGCACCAGGCAAGGGGTGTTGGGCACGGCCCGCACGATGCGACGACCCGGGAACAGACTCTGCAGCCGCTCCACACTCACGCCGGCCAGCACCGAGATCAGCAGAGGTGCCTCGGCGGCTGGATCCGGCGCCGGTGCCGCCGCGGCCACGGCCGTGAGCTGCTGAGGCTTCACCGCCAGCAGCAGCACCTCAGCGGCCCAGGCCGCCGCCGGGTCGGTGTCCACCACCAGCGCGGGCATGGCGGCCTGCAGCCGCTGGCGCGAGGCCTCGCTGGCCACCACGGCCCGCACCCGCGCCTCGGGCACCAGGCCGCTCTCGATCAGCGGAAGCAGCAAGGCCTGGGCCATACGGCCCAGGCCCAGCACCCCGAAGGTGCGCGGAAACGCGTCGCTCACAGGGGAACTCAGGGGTCTGGCTCAGCCGACGCTGGCGCCGTACTCATGGCGACCCCAGGCGGGGCTGGGGGCCACGTCCTGCTCGGCCGCGGTCTCGCGGGCCACGATCGTGGGCGAGGAGGTTTCCTCGGCACCGGCATTGGTCACCGTGACGCAGCTGGGGGCGAACAGGAAGATGCTCTCGCCCACCCGCTCCTGGTGACCATCGATGGCGAAGGTGCCACCGGCCACGAAATCAACGGCGCGCTGGGCCTGATCCGGCTCCATCATCGTCAGGTTGAGGATCACGGTCTTGCGCTCGCGCAGGGCCTGGATCGCCCGCGGCATCTCATCGAAGCTGCGCGGCTCCATCAGCGTGACCTCCGCCGTGGTGGTGGAGATGCCGGGCATGCCGATCACGTTGGTGCCGGCGAAGGGGTCAACCCCCTGGAAATCGGTGCTCAGGGCAAGGCCGCCGGAACTGGGGCGGGCGGTGCTGCCGGCCGTGGTTTCGGGCAGGGCGCTGGGGTCGTACTCCAGATCGTCCTCGTCGTAACCGTCGAGGTAGTCATCGCCGGAGACGACAGCACGAAGGCGGGAGATCAACGACACCTGTGAAACCTCTGACTCTGCACTGGTCCTAATTAGCGTCCCACGCGGACCGTGGCAAGGCTCAAGGGGCCGGTGTCACAGGCGACGGGCGCTCGCCGAACAGCGCCGAGCCGATCCGCACCCAGCTGCTGCCCGCTGCCGCGGCCTCCGGCCAGTCGCCGCTCATCCCCATCGACAGCTCCGCCACGCCCAGATCCGCCGTCAGGGCGCTGGCCTCGGCAAACAACCGCTGCCGCGCAAAGCCGTTCTGCTGACTTTTGACGATGGGTATCTGAGCCTCTACACCCGGGTGTTTCCCCTGCTGCTCGCCTACCGTATTCCCGCTGTCGCAGCACTCGTGGGCGAGTGGTAGGATGCGCTGCTCTGGTCGTAGCGCGCGGTGGAGAG
>RFPK01000036.1 GCA_009926195.1 Synechococcaceae bacterium WB4_1_0192
GCTTAGCTCAGTGGTAGAGCGCCTGCCTTACAAGCAGGATGTCGCTGGTTCGAAACCGGCAGCGGGCATCGTGGTCAGCCGTGCTGGATGCAGGGGATCTGCGGCAGGGCTGACATGGCTTGCTGTTGACCCGTCTGTATGGCTTGACCAGAGGAGTTGGCTCTCTGTCTATCATTAAGGAATTGGCGTCATGGGTCGGCGTTGCCTCATTCCATTCTGCGCAGACGTGTCGCGCTTGGCCTGCAGCAGCTTCTCGTCGGGCTAGGGGTGTCTTTCGTGCTTGGCAATATCTATGCGGCTCACCAGCTCCGGAATCTGCAGCAGAGTGCTTACAGGGCTCATGATCAGTTCACACGAGGCAAGAGGTATGAGCCTGGCATAGATGTCTTCGGTGTGAGCCAGTTTGGAGATCTCTGTGCCACGTCTGGGGCTCAGGGGGCTGAGGAGTGCCCATTCTGGGGTGGTAAGCGCCGCTACCGCTTTGTTACTGATGTGCGAGGTTGGAAGACTCTGCAGCCGCTTGAAAGCGCGGACATGATCATTGCTGGCGACTCGTTTCTCGCCGCCCTGGGTGGAGATGACATGGTCGATCAGCTTGGCTGGCAGCTCAAGGGGTTGACAGGTCTTGGCTATTACGAAGCTGCTCACCCTGGTGATCCGGGAGACTATCTTCAGCGACTCCTTGAAATCGATAAGGAGCGCCCGCTCGGCAGGCGATATATCTTGCTTGTTTATGAAGGGAACGATCTCGCCATTAAGGATCGATCAGCCTCGATTGCTGTAGATCCGATGCCGCCAGATGAGCGGCCTCTGCTGAGGCTCTGGCGGGATTTGCTCGACAATAAGCTGCCTCGCCTGCTTAATCCGCCATTAACGCGTTTGCTTGCAATTTATATTGAGTCGTATCGGTTGCGGCAAAACCGACATACTCACACGGCTTTCGACGCGAGTGATATTCACGCTATTCGCGGCGTTCCGGTGGCATTTAGTGTGAATAATAGGTTGGTTTCTCGGGACGCTGGCTTGAGCCTGCCGCGCTCGCTGGACCCGAGTAATCTTGGATACTTGCGCGACAAGATCAAGTGCCTTGTGTTGGTGCCGACAAAGTATTCTGTTTATCTCGATAATCGCCCGCTCCAGCGGCGGCACCCCCTGTTGTGGGCCGATTTTCAACGGCTCAGGCAAAGCGGTATCGAGGTGATGGATCTGACGCCAAGTCTCAAGCGTGCGGCAAAAGCTGAGGGTGCACCGCTCTTGTACTGGCCCGACGATACGCATTGGAATAAGCATGGTATTCGTGTAGCGGCCCATGCGATGGCGGCTGATCCGGCCTGCTCAAGGCCGAAGTGATCTGGTTTGTCTGGACAGCTCCACCGTTGGCGAAGCCTTCTCCGCAGGAGTTGAGCAAGCGCCGCACCCGTGGTCCCGAGTGCAGGGCCAGGGGTGTCATCGAGGCGATCAGATCAGTGGCCGCGAGGATCCAGCACACCTTTCGGCGCGACCCGATCCAGGTGAGTCATGGGAGGCGGCAGCTGCCGGATGGTGGTCTACGGGATGGTGCTCTACAGATCTCACCACCATCCCACTGCGGAAACGCTGCCTCCGCCTGGTGACGATCGTCCAGCTTGTCTCCAGGAACATGCTCAGCTGGAGGCTTTCAGGCAGCCTTGGCACGAACTGTCGATCGCGCCTCTGCGCCAGATGACTTGCTGGCGTTGATGATAGCCAACGGCCAGCAAGATCTTTGCATGTTGCAGGCCTTCGTGGGCGCCATGTCAGCGCTACTGCGACAAAGGTGCTGAATTGTCCGCCGACACTCCCGGTATGAATAAATTGCATGAGTCCCTCATTGGACTATCCATGATCATTCAAAATCTTGCATTGTTGGGCGACGTCGAGTCCGAGGTCATCGCCGGCGGTGGCGGTGGCTGCGAGCCCGTCAGGCCTCGGCGCGACTGCACGAAGGATCTGCATGGCAACCTCTTCGGCGGCGCCTGCCTGGCGGATCTCCGTGAGGTCGATCTTGGCAAACTCTTCTGTGGAGATTATGTAAAGCGTTGCTGATTAGATCGCTGGGCGGCTTCCTGTTATCGCTGATGCGTGCTTCTTGCCATGCGGTGATCGCTCAATGCATCGGCATCGCCGACCTGCGGCAATCCCCCTGTTGAGTCGTCCAACGACTCGGGAGGTGTCGTGTCAGGCATGGTCCCGCCCGGCTTTTCCGTTGCCTTCAGGGGCACACGCCCCTGGAGTGCCAGGCGCTGGGCCTCAGGGCTGTTGGCCATGCACTCAGGGTGATCCGAGCGAATGAACGCCGATGCCTGCTGGTGCACTCCACGTCCAGGGTAATGATTGGCAGCGGGGATATCAGGCTGCGCACCCGCTCTATGGCGGCTACTGGGGTAACCGGCCCTGGTGGACGCCTCGGCGAACAATGGTTCACCGCTGATCGTGGTGCCGGATACCAGTGATGAGCTCAACGACGGCTCGGTCGAGGTGGTTGGCAGCTATGGCGCCAGCTTCAACGACAACCTTGACGGCCAGCTGCCCGGTACCTTCAATCAGGCCCAGCTGCTCAATACCGACTGTCAGGTGGCCTAAGGCCAGGGTAATTAGGAGGCCGCGGGCGAACCGGTGGTTCGACTGCATCAGAGCCCCAGATCCTTGCGCAGGCCGCCGACGATCGCCTTCATCTCCTGCTCGCTGATCTGTCCTGCTTCGAGCAGTTGATTCGCCAGGGCAATCCTGGCCCTGGCTTCCTGCAGCCTGAGCAGTCGGCTGCAGGTCTGCTTGAAGCCGGTGCCGCCAAGGGGGATCATCAGGGCGATGCCGCCGCCCAGGTCGTTTTTGCTGGATGGGGGCTGATTGCCGAGATCCAGGCTGTTGAGTTGTCGTCCGTAGACAATCAGCGTGGGTGGTGCCCGATCGGTGATCGAGCAGCGACTGCCATCGTCGAGATCCAGCTCAATCTTTGGTTGTGGCGGGTAGACGTCAAAGCTGTCCAGTTGCAGGCGTTCGTTGGCGTCTACGGGTTGACCCAGAAGCGTGAGCATGATTCCGTAGCCAGCAGCATGGATCCACCAGCGCTTCCGTTGCGATCGGCTCGTTCCACGGGAGGCTGATAAATAACGCATGCAAAGTACGGCGTGCGAGTAGAGACATTGCTTGGAAACGTGATCATCAGCCTGCGGGCTTTGTTGGGCGGAATCTTGAACTGACGAGGTACGATGCTGACCCCATCTGTGAGAATCTCGCCGGGTGTATCCCGGTCTTTGCCGGGTCCTTTCAGGCGAACGCTCAGTTCGGCCGCCTGTTGGCGTGCATGCGAGACCATCAGCTTGACGCGGACCATGCCATTTCTGGCGCTGAATTCGCGTTGATCAAGAAAAGCTGTCTGGGCAAGAGCTTGTCCAGACAGCAGCAGGGCGAGCGGCAGCAGTCGTCGCATCACCGATCAGAGCGAAGTGCAGGTGGCTGTGGCTTTGAGCGCATAGTCGCCGGCGCTGAGCAGCTTGGCGCTGTTGTTTTCGGTGATCGAGGTGTTGATCGCACCCTGTTTGCGGATCGCGCCGCCGGAGTTGTTGCTCGCGGCTGCGGCGCTGCTGGAGTTGTTGCTCACCAGATCCGCCAGCACGATGCTGGGCGTTGAGGCGCCGGCGCCGTTCGGTGAGGTCTGGTTGACGGCGCTCAAGGTCACCTTGGCATTGCCATTGCTCACCAGGCTGTAGCTGCCTTCACCGCTCAGTTTGTCGCCATTGGCGGACAGCACCATGCTGATTGGGCCGCCGTCGCTGCTGATGTTGCAGAAGGTGGCGGCACTGCCCTTGGCTTCGATATCGGTTGAGGTGGCCGCCAGCAATGGGGTGGGTGCCGCCAGGGCAGCGGCGATCAGGGTTGGCAGGATTCTCATGTTGCGATTGAAATGGACTTTGAAGTCCTAGGCTCAATCGCCAGGGCTGAGTTTCCTGCTCGCCAAATGGCTGGGATCTGCCGCATCCCTGCGGACGGGCCCGCGCATCAGCGGCTGGCCCGTAGTTCCAGCACCGTCGGGCCCACCCAGAAGCTGCCGGAATCCCTGGCTGCGGCTTCAATCTCTGCTTCCGCTTCCGTCTGATCCGCGGCACTCCACAGCCCCTGGTTGATCAGCTGCGGGCTGTAGACGCTCACGAACCGCTCCAGCCACTGGGCCGCCATCGTTGCCTGTCCGCCCAGCACAGGCAGGGGTGTGAGTGCCTCGAGGCGCCAGCCGGCCGCCGCCAGCCGCGAGGGCAGGTGGCGGTTCACATCCGGATCGCCGGCGGCGGCCACGAAGCTCTGTTGCACCGCCCGGCCGAAGCGGCGGATCGCCGCGCCGTGGGGATGCAGGCCGAAGGTGTCCCAGTGCACGTACTCGTGCAGCACCAGGCGGCCAGCCGGGGCCAGTGCCGTCGGCAGGGCCGCCAGCAGCGGCTCCAGATCCGGGAGGAACATCGCCACCCAGCGCATCCAGATCAGGTCGAAGCCCGCCGTGGGCTGATCGGTGGGGCCGCCCGGCAGTGGATCCCGCAGCAGGTCGTGCTGGCGCAGCTCCAGCTGGCTGAGCCCCGCCCGGCGTGCCAGCTCCTGGCCGGCCGCCACATACACAGCGCTGCGCTCCAGGCCGAGCACGCGGCCTTCCGGTCCTACCTGACGGGCCAGATCCAGGGCCGCAAAGCCGGGACCGGCGCCGAGATCCAGCACCCGAGCTCCGGTGGCCAGACCGGCGCGCCGCCAGGCCGCCTCAGCGGTGGGGCGCCAGAGATCGTGCTGGAAGCGCAGGCGCTCCAGCTCCTCGGCGTGGGTGCCGAGGACATAACTGTCGGCCGGGGTGCTCAACGGGGCTGGTGGGTCAGTCCTCCGGGAACAGCAGAGACGCCAGCTCATCGGCATCCACGTCGTAGACGCGGGCCAGGCTGGTCTCGATCGCGGCGGTCACCTCGCCGGGCAGGAAGCGCATCGCGTTGAGGGCGTCCTCGGCGATGTCATCGGTCAGCAGCTGGTCGCCGCCGAGCTTCTCGTCGTTGATCACGGCCATCACCCAGGTCTGATAGGCGTAGACCAGGTCGGCGAACTCCAGATCGGGATCGTTGAAGTCCAGGGCCATCGCGGGTGCGGGCGCAGCTGTGTGCAGTCTGCCGGCCGATGGGGAGGATGGAGAGCATGACGACCGCAACTCCTGACCCCACCGCCCTGCAGGCCACGCTGGTGGACTTCGCCCTGGCGGAGCTGGTGCGCGCCAACCGCACCAGCTTCGAGCCGCTCTGGAGCGCTGAGAGCTGGGCCAAGCTGCTGATCTGGCTGGCCCTCAACTGCGGCTGCAGCGGCGATGAAGCCGGCCTGCGCACCTTCGCCGCCGCCCTCGGTGCCCACCAGACCGGCCGGATGCGGCGGCTGTTCTTCGAGCGAGAGCTGCTCGATCTGGACCTGCAGGTGATGGCCGATCCGGCCGAGCAGCAGGTGCTGGTGTTGCCGATCGGGCCGGCCGGCGGCGCGCTCACCCTGGAGCCGGTGGCCACCGCCCTGGAGCGGGTTGGTCTGAGCAGCCGGGTCGTGGCCGACCGCAGCCGCTGGCAGTGCCTCGATGCCCTGGTGGCGATTCCCTGGCTGGAGACCGCACCATGCAGCTGATCGCCCGCTACCGCAACGGCGGCTTCGAGGCCCTGGCCGATGGCGTGATGGCCTTCTTCGATCGCCGTGTCGATCTGCAGCGCCCCGGCGTCGCCTTCGGGCCGGAGGGGGCCACGGGCCCGCAGGCGGACTCCGCTGCCATGGAACCCGCCAAGGTCTCCACCGACATCAGCCTGGTGGCGATCGACCGCTCCGATCCGGAGGCCTTCGCCCTGGCGGAGGTGATCCTGCGCGGTGTGAGCGCCGGCCTGGAGCGCTACCTGCAGGAGCGGCCGCTGTTCCGCGACTGTTGCCCGGAGCAGCAGCTGTTCGTCAACCCGATCTTCAACCTGCAGCGCTACGCCCCTGGTGAGGGTTTCAAGCGCTGGCACTGTGATTGGACGATCAGCGACGAGGCCACCGAGCCGGTCCACCGCGTACTGGCCTGGATCCTCTACTGCAACAGCGTGACCGAGGCCGGCACGGAGTTTCACTGGCAGGAGCACCACGAGGAAGCCGAGCGGGGCAAGCTCGTGATCTTCCCGGCCGGGCCATCCCACATCCACCGGGGCCGGGTGAACCACGCCGCCAGCAAGACCATCGCCACCGGTTGGATCAATGCCGGCAGCCGCGAGGCCTATCTCAGGCGGCTGGCGGCCTGATCAGGGGATCGCCTTCAGGCAGCGCTGGTAGTACATCTCGCGGTCGTCGAGGCCGTTGGTGCCTCCATTCACCCTCAGCGTGACGTCGCGCACGCTGGGGTTCTGATCACAGAGCTGATTCATGCGGTTGTTCTGCCACCAGAAGCCGGCGGAGGTGAAGGGGTACTTCTCTGCCACGTAGTCAACGCCCTGCATCACGGCTGGATCCTTGATGAAGTTGGCGAAGGCCTGGTAGTTGGCCCGGCCGGTCAGCTGGATGTAGCCGGCGCCTTTGTAGCGGGGGCCATCGCCGGATTGCGTGTTGCCAAGATCGCTGCGCCCCTCGTAATCCCAGCCGGAGGCCAGTTCCTTCTTGTAGCGCCCGCCGCCGGATTCGTGTGCGGTCTGGCTGAGGAAATGGCGCAGCCTTGATGGCGTGTTAACCGCGAACTGATTCAGGCAGGCATTCAGTTCGCTCACCTCTTCATCCTTGATCAGCGATGGAGAGCAGATCCAGATGCTGGCCAGCTGCTCCTTGTTGATCAGTATGTTGGCACTGTCAGTGGTGCTGACCTCCGGCTTCGGTGGCGCTGTGCGGTAGAGCTTGACCCAGTCCGCGTCGTCCTCCATCAGATCGGAATCAATCTCGGAGGCCAGCTTTTTAAAGGCCTCAATGTGATTGGGATTGCGCTTGTCGAAGAAGCTGACGAAATCGAGAAACTTCTGCGGTGAGATCTCAGACATTGCGATCCGGTGCTTGAGCTGAATGGGGCGTGCTGGGTATTGGGCCTGGCCTTACAGACCGGTGGGCAGGCCGGTTGGTTTGCCCCGCACACTGGTCACGATCCGGCCGTCACCGGTGCCGGCGCCCCGGTCCCAGACGATGCGATCAAAACTGCTGTAGCTGTAGGCGTCAAACGCCCCGCCGATGCCGATGTCGTAACTATCGCTTGAGCCGTGCCGGGTTCCGTAGGGGTCGTGGACCAGCCAGAGCCGGCGGTCGGGATCGTGGCCCACCAGCAGCACGATATGGCCACCGGTCTTGTATTTCACGCCCAGGACGACCGGGATGCCCTTGCTGAGCGAGAGCAATAGATCATCGGCGGAGAGTTTCTGCTGGGTGTAGTACGACTCGATGCCAAAATCGCGCAGTGCCTGGGTCTGGCAGTTGTGATCCGTGGTGTCGCCATACTTGGCCAGCACGCGCTGATAGAGCGATTCGGGCTCGTGCAGGCCTTCCTCCTTGGCCTGGCGTGCGAGCTCGCCATTCAGCAGGAAATCGGCCAGCATCGTGCAGCTGGTGAGGTTGCATTGCCGATAGCCATTGCCAAAGCCAGGATGCCAGTCGTTGTTCGTCTGGCTGTAGTAGGGGGCTGCAAGCTTGATCACTGGATTGCCCCCCTCAATCTCAAGATGGGGCTGGTAGGCGCAGATCCGGGTCAGGCTTGTGCTGCCGTCTTCCGCCAGCAGAGGTGAGGCCAGTTCCAGTCTGACGTGCTGAAAGCGATCCGGCGCGACACTGTTCACCGCCAGGCGAGTTCCAGCCTTGATCTGAACCTTTGAACTCGGGTCCAGGTCCTGGGCACTGGCTACATCGGTCTTGAAAACGGTATCGACCGTCGCGGTGATGAATGTTGCCGTGGACATGGTGTACTGCGACAGCAATCGCCAGCGGGAGCAGAGGGCTCATGGCCGACAGTCGGCAACGTAACCACGGGGTTGGCCGGGTCCGATGGCTTCAACAATTCTTGATCTCAACCCGGTGGATGGCGGGATGAGGGCGCCGTTGGTCCATGGCGGAGGCCCGCTCGCCTGGTCCTGCACCGATTACGGGGCGGGCATGCGAATGCCGTGATCCCGGAAGGCATGCCAGATCGCCTGGTTCACCTCGCTGCAGATGCCGGCGTTGGTGAGTGGATTGGTGATCCAGAAGCGCAGGGCGTAATGGATCGAGGATTCGTCGTAGCCGAGCACCAGGGCCTTCGGGGCCGGCTCCGCCAGCACCCGCGGCACCGTGCGGGCGGTGGCCTCCAGCAAGGCGATCACCTTGGCCGGATCGTGGCGGTAGGCGGCGCCCACGTTCACCTGGCTGCGACGCATGCGATCGGAGCCGGTGTAGGTGGTGGCGGCTTCGGTGAAGAACGTCTGGTTGGGGATCAGCAGTTCGGCGTTGTCGCGATCGCGCCAGAGCAGGGTCGCCCGTAGGCCCAGGCGACGCACCTCGCAGGGATCACCATCGATCATCAACACCTCACCGGGTCGCACCGAGCCTTCGAACAGCAGCCACAGGCCGCTCACGAAGTTCGAGAACACCTCCTTGATGCCGAAGCCCAGGCCCACCGAGAGGCCGCCGGCGATGGCGATGATCGCCGTGCTGTTCAGGCCGAGGTGCATGGCCACCCCCACCAGTCCTGCACCCACCACCAGGTAGCGCAGCATCAGTTCGCAGGCCTTGCGGCTGCCGTCGCTGATGCCCAGGAGCCGCTGCAGCAGCCAGGCCAGGCCGGCTGCCGGTGGGCCGCAGGCCACCAGCACCAGATAGACCACCAGCACCCCGTTGAACACCTTGCCGACGCTGACCGTGACCCCCTGCACCTGGGCGAGCTTGATCACGGCCACATCGTTGAGGCTGTCGAATTCGCTGATCAGCACCAGGGCTGCGATCAACAGAAAGCCGGGCCGCAGCAGCCGGCTTTCGAGCTGATGCAGCTGGGCAGGCGGTAGTCGGCGCGCCAGGGGCCGGTGCAGCAGCTTCAGGCTGTTCCAGCCCAGCCAGATCAGGCCCAGCAGGACCATCAGCCCCACGGGCTGGCCCTGAGTCCGCAGCGCCAGCGCCGCCAGGCCCAGCAGCGTCATCCCCAGGGCCGGGCAGAGCAGGTTGGAGCGGGGCCCGAGCCAGTGGCGACGCCTGCCCCAGCGGCTTGCCACCATCATCGCCAGGCTGAGCAGCAGCTGCAGCAGCACGGCTGGCCGTTCCAGGTAGCCCAGCCACCCGAACACCTCCAACAGAAGTTCCGTCATGGCGTGTCGTTCAGGATCTGCATCAGTTGCTGCCGGGCTGTGCTGACGGCGATATCGCCGAAGACCAACCTGGTGAGCAGGCCCTGCAGGCGTGGCAGGCGGTGCTCGCTGCCGTGCAGCAGCGCCACCAGGGCATCCGCCCGTTTCCCCTGTACGGATGCATCCTCCAGCGTGCGCAGGATCTGGGAGCTCTGCACGGGCACCGTCACGAACCGATTGGCGGGCAGCACCGTCTGGGATCCGAGGGTCAGGCCGCGCTGCGTGAGTGGATTGACGCCATAGAGGCTGAAGGCCAGGGCGCGCTGGCGGCCGCTGGCGCTGGAGTTGCGCCCGAGCGCGATCACCCGCAGGCGGTTCACCGGACTGGCGCGGTCATCGGGGCCATCCGGTAAGGGCGCCACGCCCAGATGCGTGCCCAGGTGGCGGCGCATCAGCGGCAGCATCGTGCTCCGGCAGGGGATCCAGGCCAGGCGTCCGGCCATGAACTCGGTATCGGTCAACTCCTGGTTGCCGAAGAAGGTCACCCGTTGCTGGTGGCTGGCGTTCTGCAGCCAGGCCAGCCACTCCTCCAGCTTCTGCGCATCCGCCGCTGACACCGGCTGTCGGCGTGCCAGCCGCTCCAGGGCCGGGATCGCGCCGATGCTGCCAGCGCTCCAGAGCAGGTTGAACGGCGTCAGCGGTAGCCCAACCTCCCGCCCGGAGGCACTCACCTCCAGCAGCTCCGTCAGGGTGCGCGGCGCCTCCGCCAGTTGCCTGCGGTTGAAGCAGGCCAGCTGGGTCTGGATCAGCACGGGCAGACCCGCCAGGCGGCCCTTGTGGTCGCGCAGCCGCCTGATCAGTGTGGGATCGAACTGATTCAGCAGGGCCGGATCGGTGGGGAAGGGATCCACCAGGCCAGAGCGCAGCAGCTGGAGGGCCAAATCGCCGCTGACGAACAGCAGGTCGGGCTCCAGTCCGGCGGCGATGCGGTTCCGCATCGCCCTGGCCATCGTCTGGCCCGGGTAGACGCCCAGCTGGAAGGTGCTGCCGGGGTACAGCTGCCGGAAGCCGACCTGCATCAGGCCCAGCTTCTCCTGATAGTCCTCCCGCAGCTCGGCGTTCACCGTCTGATCGGTGTTGGCGGCGATGGCGATGTAGAGCACCGTGGGCACCTGCAGGCCGTCGGTGCCAGGGCGGCAACCCACCAGGGCCAGGCTTGCCAGACCCGCCAGGGCGGTGATCAGCCGGCGCTGCCGGGGGCGCAGCGGTTTGAGACGGTGCGGCAGGAGACGGTGGCGCACGGGGCGGAACAGGATCGACACCGCTGGAGCAGGCTTCCATCATCCCCGCCCTCAGCCGTTTTGCGAGCATGGCCGAATTGCCTGCTCCTGCCGCCGTGACCGAGGCCGTGACCGCCCCTGCAGCTGCTGAAGCGGCGGAAGCCCTGCCCAAGACCTACGACCCCGCCGGCACCGAGAGCCGCTGGCAGCAGGCCTGGGAGAGCAGCGGCGCCTTTCACCCGGATCCTGCGGCGGAGGGTGAACCCTTCTCCGTCGTCATCCCGCCGCCGAACGTGACCGGCAGCCTGCACATGGGCCACGCCTTCAACACGGCCCTGATCGACACGATCGTGCGCTTCCAGCGCCTGCAGGGCAGGAACGTGCTGTGTCTGCCCGGCACCGACCACGCCTCGATCGCCGTGCAGACGATCCTGGAGAAGCAGCTCAAGGCCGAGGGCAAGCGCAAGGAGGATCTGGGCCGTCAGGCCTTCCTCGAAAAGGCCTGGGAGTGGAAGGCTCAGAGCGGCGGCACGATCGTGGGTCAGCTGCGGCGGCTCGGTTATTCGGTCGACTGGCAGCGGGAGCGCTTCACGCTCGATGCCGGCTGCAGCGCTGCGGTGATCGAGGCCTTCAACCGCCTGCATGAGCAGGGCCTGATCTACCGGGGTGAATACCTGGTGAACTGGTGCCCGGCCTCGGGTTCGGCGGTGAGCGATCTGGAGGTGGAGATGAAGGAGGTGGACGGCCACCTCTGGCACTTCCGCTATCCGCTCACGGCCGGTGCCGCCGCCGATGGCCGCACCCACCTGGAGGTGGCCACCACCCGCCCCGAAACCCTGCTGGGCGACACGGCCGTGGCCGTGAACCCCAAGGATTCGCGTTATGCCGATCTGGTGGGGCAGACCCTCACCCTGCCGCTGGTGGGCCGCGAGATTCCGATCGTCGCCGACGACCACGTGGATGCGGAGTTCGGCACCGGCTGCGTGAAGGTGACCCCCGCCCACGACCCCAACGACTTCGCCATTGGCCAGCGCCACAACCTGCCGCTGATCACGGTGATGGCCAAGGACGGCTCGATGAACGAGGCCGCCGGTCGCTTCCAGGGCCTGGATCGCTTCGAAGCCCGCAAGGCCGTGGTGGCGGCCATGGAGGCCGAAGGCTTCCTCGTGAAGGTGGAGGACTACCGCCACAGCGTGCCCTTCTCCGATCGCGGCAAGGTGCCGGTGGAGCCGCTGCTCTCCACCCAGTGGTTCGTGAAAACGGAGCCCCTCGCCGCCCGTTGCCGCGAGGCCCTGGAGAACGCCGATCCCCGCTTCGTGCCGGAGCGCTGGAGCAAGGTTTACCGCGACTGGCTCACCGACATCCGCGACT
>RFPK01000351.1 GCA_009926195.1 Synechococcaceae bacterium WB4_1_0192
AAGCGCAGCAGGGCATTGACCACCGGGCTGAGCTTTGGATCCAGGCTGGCTGTCACCATCACCACGATCACGGTGATGGCGGCCAGGCGTCCGTGGCTCGGCACGTGGGCGGCGCTGCAGACCAGCACCGTGGCGAAGATCGCCAGGGCCATGCCCAGCGGATGGAACGGCAGCAGGGTGAGGTACAGCGCGCTGGTGAAGGCTCCGATCGCTGAGCCCAGCACCCGCAGGGAGGCCGAGGCTCTGGTCTCCTGCCGGCTGGCCTGCGTCACCACGATCGCGGAGATCGCCGACCAGAGGCCACCGATCTTGGGCAGGTACCCCGGAAACAGGCTGGTGAACCAGGAGCCGAGCACGTAGGCCACGAACGCCGCCAGGGCGATTTCGGCGGGGGTGCGCAGGCGTTCAGCGAGGGTCAAGGTTGGAGCTGTTCTCTGCGGCCATCGAATCGCCGGCCGGGGCTGGATGCCACCCTGGCGGCATCGCGGCTGGCGTAGGCGTTCACCAGCCGCTGCACCAGCGGATGGCGCACCACATCGGCGGCGGTGAGGCGACAGATGGCGACCCCCTCCACCCCCTCCAGCACCTGAGCGGCCTCGATCAGGCCGCTCAGTTGGCCGGCGGGGAGGTCGATCTGGGTGGGATCGCCGGTCACGACCATGCGCGACCCCTCGCCCAGCCGGGTGAGCACCATGCGCATCTGAGCGGCTGTTGTGTTCTGGGCCTCATCGAGGATCACGAAGGCCTCAGCCAGGGTGCGGCCGCGCATGTAGGCCAGCGGCGCCACTTCGATCACGTTCTTCTCGATCAGCGCCGCCGTTTTGTCCTGTCCCAGCAGGGTGTGCAGCGCGTCGTAGAGGGGCCGCAGGTAGGGATCGACCTTCTGCTGCAGATCGCCCGGCAGAAAGCCCAGCCGCTCCCCCGCTTCAACGGCCGGCCTGGTGAGGATCAGGCGTTCCACCTTGCGCTCCTGCAGCATGCGCACCGCCTGCACCGCCGCCAGGAAGGTCTTGCCGGTGCCTGCCGGACCCAGGGCCAGCGTGAGGTCGTGGCGTTCCATCGCCTCGACATAGGCCTTCTGTTTGAGCGTGCGCGGCCGCAGCAGCCGGCCGTTCTGGCTGCGGGCCAGCACCTGCCTGCCCAGCTGCTGATGTTCGTCGCCGCGCCCGGTGTCGAGGGCGGTCAGGGCGGTCTGCACATCCACCTGGGTGATGCTCTGCCCCTCCTGCCACAGCGGCCGCAGCAGTTCGATCAGCCCGGCGGCGCGCTCGAGCTGGCTCGGGCGGCCACGCAACTGTACGGAAAGACCCCGCAACACCAAGGCAGCCCCCGTGAGGGCTTCGAGGCGATGCAGGGTGGATTCAGCCTCTCCGGCCAGGGCCATGGCGGCGTCCTGGTCGGGGAGGTCGATGCTGAAGGTCTGAAGGGTGTCAGCCCCGGACATGGGGCGGCGCCTCAGGCTTCGGGGGTGTCCTCAGCGGCGGCAGCGGCCTCGGCGGCAGCCTTCGCCTCCGCTTCGGCAGCGGCCTTGGCTTCGGCTGCTTCCTTGGCGGCCTGCTTGGCTGCGGCTTCGCGGGCTGCGGCCTGCTTCTTCTGGCCGGCGATCACGGAGGGGCGCACGGTCTTCTCGACCAGGCCGCCAAGGAAGCAGCCGAAGCCAAGGCCGCTGCCGAAGCGGAGGCGAAGGCTGCCGCCGAGGCCGCTGCCGCCGCTGAGGACACC
>RFPK01000352.1 GCA_009926195.1 Synechococcaceae bacterium WB4_1_0192
GCGGCTGCGCCACCGCTACCTCGATCTGCGCCGCGAGCGCATGAACGGCAACCTGCGGCTGCGGGCCCAGACGATCCAGGCGGCCCGCCGCTTCCTCGAAGACCAGGGCTTCATCGAGGTGGAGACCCCGGTGCTGACTCGCTCCACCCCCGAAGGTGCCCGCGACTACCTGGTGCCCAGCCGCGTCTGCGGCGGCGAGTGGTTCGCCCTGCCCCAGTCGCCGCAACTGTTCAAGCAGCTGCTGATGGTGGGCGGCATCGAGCGCTACTACCAGGTGGCCCGCTGCTTCCGCGACGAAGACCTGAGGGCCGATCGCCAGCCGGAATTCACCCAGCTGGATATCGAGATGAGCTTCATGGACCAGGAGCAGATCCTGGAGCTCAACGAAGCCCTGATCGCCACCATCTGGAAAACGGTGAAGGGCGTGGAGCTGCCGCGCCCGTTCCCACGCCTCACCTGGCATGACGCCATGGAGCGCTACGGCACCGACCGGCCCGACACGCGCTACGGCATGGAGCTGGTGAACGTGAGCGACCTGGTGGCCGACATGGGCTTCAAGGTGTTTTCAGGCGCCGTGGCCGCGGGCGGTTCGGTGAAGTGCATCGCCGTGCCCGGCGGCAACGACGCCGTGAGCAACGTGCGCATCAAGCCTGGCGGCGATGTGTTCAGCGAAGCCCAGAAAGCCGGTGCCGGCGGCCTGGCCTTCATCCGCGTGCGCGAGGGCGGCGAGATCGACACGATCGGCGCCATCAAGGACAACCTCTCTGAAGAGAAGAAGGCCGAGCTGCTCAAGCGCACCGGCGCCGAACCCGGCACCTTGATCCTGTTCGGCGCCGGCGACACCGCCACGGTCAACAAGGCCCTCGATCGGGTGCGCCAGTACCTGGCCCGCGAGCTGGGGATGGTGAAGCCCGACAGCGAGAACGACAGCTGGAACTTCCTCTGGGTGGTGGATTTCCCGATGTTCGAGTTCAACGCCGACGAACACCGCTACGAGGCGCTGCACCACCCCTTCTGTGCCCCCAACGCAGCCGACCTGGGCAACGACCCGGCCGCCTGGGCCGACACCCTGCCCGGCGCCCGCGCCCAGGCCTACGACCTGGTGCTCAACGGCCTGGAGCTGGGCGGCGGCTCGCTGCGCATCCACGATTCGGCCCTGCAGCGCCAGGTGCTCCAAACCGTGGGCCTGCCCCTGGAAGAGGCCAACCAGCAGTTCGGCTTCCTGATGGACGCGCTCGACATGGGCGCTCCGCCCCACGGCGGCCTGGCCTTCGGCATCGACCGGATGGTGATGCTGCTGGCCGGCGAGGAGTCGATCCGCGACACGATTGCCTTCCCCAAGACCCAGCAGGCCCGCTGCCTGATGACCGGCGCCCCCGGCGGCGTGGCCGCCAAACAGCTGGAGGAGCTTAAGCAACGCTCGTTAGAAAAATTTGCAGTGATTCGTACGCAATTTGAAAAAATGCGTCGTGCGCATGATCGCGATGGTTATAACTCTCCAGCGTATCTCAAAGCCCAGGACGCGATTCGTAATGAGTTACTCGGTTTTCGTTTAACGGCAAAGAGTGTTGAAAAATTATGTGACACCATGCGCTCCCAGGTTGACGAGGTTTGGAGGCTCGAGCGTGGCATTGTCAACATCCTGGTCGACAAAATTGGAATTCCACGCGCAGAAGTCTTACAAGCTTTCCCCAAAATGTCGATGAACTTG
>RFPK01000353.1 GCA_009926195.1 Synechococcaceae bacterium WB4_1_0192
GCCGGCCTTGTACTCCCCACCCTCGAGCAGCTGCTCGGGAGCGAGGTCGGCGGCGATCACCAGATCACTGGCCTGCTTGAAGTCGGGCAGGTTGCGCTGGCGGGCCAGCGGCTTCCAGGTGTGGGGCTCCTCCTGATAGGCGGCATCCAGGGACTTGCCGGCCAGGTTGGAGAACAGCAGCGGGAAGTCGCTGGTGCTGTGCATGGCCATTGCGACCAGCTCAGACTTGGAACGGCCCACGGTGCTGATGCCACGGCTCTCGGCATAGAGCCGCACGCACTCCATCAGGCTGTAGCCCCGGTACTGGCGGCCGGCATCGGTGAGCTCAGCGCCAGGGTTCACCCGGGCAAACAGCATGTCGCCGATGCCCTGCATCAGGCTTGCGCCAGCGTCACGGGTGACCTGGATCCGGGCCGGATGGCCAGCAGCACCAGCGCGGGCCTCGACATCAGCGGCGTGGATCCGCACGATCTCAGAGGCCACATCAGCAAAGGGCTTGCCGCCGTCGATCAGGCCCTGGACCACATCAGCGCCCAGGCCGGCCTGAGCGGCGCAACGGCGGATGTCGTTCTCGCGGCGAAGTGCGGCGACGGTGGCGGATTCGGCGGAGGCTTGCACAGGCTCGGCAGCCTGAGCGAGAACAGGCGCAGCCTCAGGCGTGGCGGCTGCCACAGGCTGCACCTCAGCGGTCGCGGCCGGTGCGCCCCCGGCCTGAGAATGCGAAGTCATGAGAATCGAGGAGGGCTCAGGGTTTGAATCTCCTGGGCTCAGGCTATCGATCCCGGCCCATGCGTTCAGCTGTGACGGCGGATCAGCGAAGCGACCCTGCGGCAATCGCGGCACGCTGGCGCGCACATCAACCGGTGCCGCCACCTCATCCGCCAGTCCGGCCTCAACCGCGGCGGCTGCGGTGAACCAGGTTCCAGCACCAGCTCCAGCCGCCATCCATTGGGCGATCTGGTCTTCACTCTGGCCCGACTTGCGGGCATAGGTCTGCCGGTAGCTGGCCGAATAGGTGTCAAGCAGGTCGGCAGATGTGCGCATCGATTCGGCATTGCCGGCCGCCATGCTCCAGCAATCGTGGATCATCAGCAGTGCGTTATCCGGCATGACCACCCGATCACCGGCCATCGCCACCATCGAACCGGCCGATGCCGCGACGCCATCAATCACGATGGTCTTCTTGCCCTGGTACCTGGCCAGCAGGTCGTGGATTGCCAGGCCCTCGCCGGCATCGCCGCCGTAGCTGAACAGGTTGATCGTCACATCCTGCCCGCCTGCAGACTCCAGTGCTGCGGCAACATCAGACGCCAGCACATCGAAGCCCACGTCGCCATAGAGCTGCAGCGTGGGCTTCGCCGCTGCCTTCACCATCACGCCAAGACCCATCGCCAGATAGCTGCTGGCCTCAGGCTACGGATCCTGAGCCGTCAACCATCCATCGCCGGGTCTGGCTGATCGCTGCCAGGGTCAGGCGCTGAGCTCACGAAACCGCTGCCCACCGGTCGGGCCTGGGTCACACCGGCATCCGACACCAGGCCGGCATCGACGCTCAGCGTCAGGCCCGCACGCTTCGCGCGGTCCATGTCCATCGACAGCTCAGCGATTACCTCCTCGGGCACATAGCCGAACGCCCGCTGAACTTCAGACAGGCTCATGATGCCGGCCCGGACTGCGCTGATCAGTGCCGGGATCTCCCGGGTCGGGTCG
>RFPK01000354.1 GCA_009926195.1 Synechococcaceae bacterium WB4_1_0192
ATCGAAATCGCAGCAATTGGCCGGCGGCCCTGCCTGGCTTCAGGGCTCAGCGGGTGCTCAGAGCGCTGGTGTGGAAGCCGGGGTCATCGGAGCGGCCGGCATGGGCCATGGCGAGCTGGCGGTAACGGCGGGCATGCTCACGCTGGCTGGCGGCGGCCTCCGCGCTCAGTTCCCGCTTCACCTGGGCCGGTGCTCCCATCACCAGCGCCCGCGGCGGCACATCACGGGTCACCACGGCACCGGCGGCCACCAGGGCGCCCTCACCCACGGTCACCCCGTTGAGCACCACGGCGCCGATGCCGATCAGGCAGCCGTCCTCGAGCGTGGCGCCATGCACCACGGCCCGATGGCCGATCGTCACATCGCAGCCGATCGTGACCGGCTGGTCCGGATCGCCGTGCAGCACGGCACCGTCCTGCACGTTGCTGCCGGCACCGATCACGATCGGGCACACATCACCACGCGCCACGGCCAGGGGCCAGAGGCTGGCCCCTGCCGCCAGGCGCACATCGCCGATCACCACGGCCGACTCCGCCACCCAGGCATCCGGATGCACGGTCGGTTCGGGCCAGGGATGGGATGGCATGGCGGGTCGTGGCGCAGGGCCACGGCGGCGGGGGATGCCGGCCATTGTCCGTCCGGTTGGAGGTCCGGTTGGAGCCGGGCACCTCCGGGTGATACGTTCAACAGGTGCCCGCAAGGGCCACCCCCGAAGCCAGGCCATCTCGGCTGGGTGCAGGGCGGGTCGTTAGCTCAGCGGTAGAGCACTCGGCTTTTAACCGATTGGTCCTGAGTTCGAATCTCAGACGACCCATTCCTTGCGCCATGCCCCAGGCCAACAGCGCCCTGAGCGACGCCAACCGCGTGTTGCGTGCCCATCACCTGCCATTCCGGCTGCGTGTCGGCCACAACAGCCGCTGGGTGAGCGTCTATGAGAATCTGCCCGGTCGTCGGGTTCGCGAGCGTGCCGTGCGCGGCTGCTCCGGCCAGGACGACCAGGCGATCGAGGCCCTCTGCTTCCAGCTCGTCAGCGAGGCTCGCAAGCATCCCGACGCCGGCCTGGACCAACTGCTGACCCGCCAGTCCGATCGCCAGGAGTCCCCATCGGCCCACCTGTCCCCTCGCTGGCCTGAGATCTGCGAGGCGGTGGTGTCCTTTCAGCGCCGGCAGGGCGTCAACATGAACCTTGTGGGCCCGTTCAGGGGTCAGGGTTATTTCCGCCTCCTGCCAGCGGATCGCGCCGCAAGCGAGATGGATGTCCGCCGTTTTGCACTGCATACCGGCGAGAGCCTGCGTGCCCATCTGATCGACCCACGTGAGCCGTTGGTTCCCGTGGCGACACACCGCCAGGGCTTCCGTCAGAAGCGGGAGGTGGTGTCGCTGTTGCGTCGTGCTGGCTTTGAGCGGATTGCACCGGAGGGCCTGAGCCAGGAGCTCAGGGGATTGGTGAACCGCAAGAAGGTGGCGCTGCTGGCGGCCAGCGAATCGCGACGACGCATCCCCAGCACGGACTCCATTCAGGACTGGCTGGATCAGGTGGTGGAGGAAGACCCGCTCTGGGGCTGGGTATTCGCGATGGTGGCCACTTACGGGCTCCGCCCACACGAGGTCTGGCACATTGAAGACCTACCGGATGAGAACCACCTGATCACGATCGGTGTGGCGGCTCGTCACATCAAGGTGACCAAGACCGGGTTTCGTGCCGCGATT
>RFPK01000355.1 GCA_009926195.1 Synechococcaceae bacterium WB4_1_0192
CAGATCGGTGACGATCAGCGGTTGCTGGGCTGCAGGACCCCGCAGGCCGCGGCCGACGGCGCGGGTATGCAGGATCATCTCGTCAAGTGTGACCGGCAGGGTGGTGGCGTGGCCAAGCACGACCATGGCCAGGGAGTCCCCCACCAGAATCACGTCGGCACCGGCCTGCTCCACCAGCGCCGCCGAGAGAGCATCCCAGGCGGTGAGCACGGCGATCGGCCGGCCCTCCTGCTTGTGGCTGACAAGATCCGCTGGTCGCAAGGGCCGTTCACCACGGTGCCGAGGGCCTATTGCTAGCATCCAGGCGACTCGGACCCATGCGGCCCGGACGCCCAAATCTGGTCAGGACCGGAAGGGAGCAGCCACACGGGATGCTCCAGGCAGGCGTGGACTCCGGGTCACCCCTCTTGCATCGAGCCAGCCGATCAGCTGCCTTGCTGACGGTTGAGCAGGAACGGCGGGATCGTGGCACCGGTGTTCTCAGGAACCGGCATGGCTTCGGTGCCACGGGCGAAGCTGCTGAGCGAGCGCTCGGGCCGGTAGCTGCCGCCGCCTTCGAAGCCGGTGGCAATCACCGTCACGTGGATCTCCCCCTCAAGACGCTCGTCCACGACCGCGCCGACAATGATGTTGGCTTCCGGATCGACGACGTCGTAGATGACCTCCGAGGCGGTGGTCATGTCCTCAAGGGTCATGTCCTTGCCGCCGCTGATGTTGATCACACAGCCCTTGGCGCCGTCGATCCGGGCGGCCTCCAGCAGCGGGCTGTTGATGGCGGCCTGGGCGGCCTCGGTGGCCCGCGAGCGACCGGAGCCGATCCCGAGGCCGAGCAGGGCCGTGCCGGCCTCGGTCATCACCGAGCGCACATCGGCGAAGTCGACGTTGACCAGGCCGGGCTTGGTGATGATGTCGCTGATGCCCTTCACGCCCATGCGCAGCACGTCGTCGGCAGCGCGGAAGGCATCCTGTAGGGGTGCACCGGCGATCGCCTCGCGCAGGCGGTCGTTCGGGATCACGATCAGGGTGTCCACATGCTCGGAGAGACGGGCGATGCCCTCCTCGGCCTGGCGCATGCGACGACGCCCTTCAAACGAGAAGGGCTTGGTGACGATGCCGACCGTCAGAGCACCGCACTCACGGGCCACCTCGGCCACGACCGGTGCGGCACCGGTGCCCGTACCGCCACCCATGCCGGCGGCGATGAACACCAGATCGGTGCCCTGCAGGCTCTGAGCCAGATCGGCGCGGGATTCCTCAGCCGCCTTCTGGCCGATGGCCGGATTACCACCGGCCCCGAGACCGCGGGTCAGTTTCTGCCCCAGCTGGACCCGCTGCTTGGCTGCAGACTGCAGCAGGGCCTGGGCATCTGTATTGAGAACGCGATAGCCAACCCCCTGAAGATCGGACACGATCATGCGGTTGACGGCATTGCTGCCACCGCCACCGACACCGATCACCTCAATCCGGGCCGACTGGCTCGGAACGATGCCGCTGGAGCCGTTGCCGGAAGCGGGAGCGAGGCCTTCGGGTGCGATCTCCATGGACGAGCCGAAACCAGTCTTGCTGTGCAGCATTATGTCGTTGATCCGGCCGATCAGAATCAAGATTGCGGACAGGTTTGCTGAGCGATGCCGCTAGAGCAAGCACCTGTCACCGTTTCGGCGCAGATCAAGGCGGTATAACGCAAATCCAGGGCAGAGCAGGCCAGCG
>RFPK01000356.1 GCA_009926195.1 Synechococcaceae bacterium WB4_1_0192
ATCGAGATCGATCTCGATCACGGCGGCGTACTCGGCATCGGCATCGGCCTCCAGCAGCACCGGATTGGCCAGCCAGGCCTCCATTGCCTTGATGCGGCGCGCGAGGGTGCGGGCATCGCCATAACCGCGGGCGATCATGTTCCTGAGCAGCGCCACGTTGCTGCGCAGGTACTCGCTCACCGTGTCCACGGAGAGCTTGATCGTGCTGCCGGCGCAGGAGCGCTCAGCCGTGGCATCGGTGAGCTCAAAGGCCTGCTCGAGCTTCAGATCCGGCAGGCCCTCGATCTCCATGATCCGGCCGTTGAAGATGTTCTGCTTGCCCTCCTTGGCCACCGTGAGCAGACCCTGCTGGATCGCCACGTAGGGGATCGCATTCACCACATCGCGCAGGGTCACGCCCGGCTGCAGCGAACCGGAGAACTTCACCAGCACCGATTCGGGCATGTCGAGCGGCATGGCGCCGATGGCGGCGGCGAAGGCCACCAGGCCCGAGCCGGCGGGGAAGGAGATGCCGAGCGGGAAGCGGGTGTGGCTGTCGCCGCCGGTGCCCACGGTGTCGGGCAGGAGCATGCGGTTGAGCCAGCTGTGGATGATGCCGTCGCCGGGGCGCAGGGCGACGCCGCCGCGGGAGCTGATGAACTCCGGCAGCTCGGCGTGGGTCTTCAGATCCACTGGCTTGGGATAGGCGGCGGTGTGGCAGAAGCTCTGCATCACCAGATCGGCGCTGAAGCCCAGGCAGGCCAGCTCCTTCATCTCATCGCGGGTCATCGGCCCGGTGGTGTCCTGGGAGCCGACGGTGGTCATCAGCGGTTCGCAGCTGGTGCCGGGGCGCACGCCGGGCAGGCCACAGGCCTTGCCCACCATCTTCTGGGCCAGGGTGAAGCCCTTGCCGGTGTCGGCCGGGGCCACGGGGCGGATGAACAGCTCGGAGGCCGGCAGACCCAGCTGGGCGCGCACCTTGTCCGTCAGCGAGCGGCCGATCAGCAGCGGGATGCGACCGCCGGCGCGCACCTCATCGGTGATCGTGCTCGGCTTGAGCTCGAAGCGGGCCACGATCTCGCCGGCGTTGGCCTCACCGGCGGCGCGCTCGATCGTGCCGGCGTAGGGCCGGATCGTGATCACATCGCCGCTGTTGAGCGCCGTCACGTCGCACTCGATCGGCAGGGCGCCGGAGTCTTCAGCGGTGTTGAAGAAGATCGGCGCGATCTTGCCGCCGAGCACCACACCGCCGCTGCGCTTGTTGGGCACGTGCGGGATGTCGGAGCCGGTGTGCCAGAGCACCGAATTGATCGCCGATTTACGCGAGCTGCCGGTGCCCACCACATCGCCCACGTAGGCGACGGGATGGCCCTTGGTTTTCAGCTGGGCGATCAGCTCCAGGCCGCCGGGCATCCGCGTTTCCAGCATCGCCGTGGCGTGCAGGGGGATGTCCGGGCGGGTGGTGGCGTGGGTGGCCGGCGACAGATCGTCGGTGTTGGTCTCGCCCTCCACCTTGAACACCGTCACGGTGATCTCGGCGGGCAGCTCGGGCTTGGCGGTGAACCACTCGGCGGCGGCCCAGCTGTCGATCACCCGCTTGGCGTAGGGGTTGCTCTGGGCCAGCTCGAGCACCTCGTTGTAGGCGTCGTAGACGAGCAGGGTCCGGCTCAGTCCGGTGGCGGCCGCCTCGGCGATGGCGGCATCGGTGCTGGCGATCAGGGCGATC
>RFPK01000357.1 GCA_009926195.1 Synechococcaceae bacterium WB4_1_0192
AGGCGCGATCGAAATCGCGGCGGATCAGGGTGCGCACCTGCTGGGCCTTGCGGTAGTAGGCATCCACGTAGCCGGCCGAAAGCGCATAAGTGCCGATCAGGATGCGGCGCTGCACCTCATCCCCGAAGCCCTCGGCGCGGCTGCGGGCGGTCATCTCCGCCAGGCTGGCGGCATCGGCGGCCCGATGCCCGTACTTGACCCCGTCGTAGCGGGCCAGGTTGGCGGAGGCCTCCGAGGGAGCGATCACGTAGTACGTGGCGATGCCGTCGTTGAAGCGGGGGCAGCTCACATCCACAAGCTCACAGCCGAGGGCATCCAGCTGGGCGGCGGCGGCCAGCACCGAGGCCTTCACCTGGGGATCGAGACCCTCGGCCTCGAAGCACTCGCGCACGAGGCCCACCCGAAGGCCTGCCACCGGCTGGGTCAGGGCGGCCCTGTAGTCGGGCACGGGGGCCTTGAGGCAGGTGGAATCGCGCGGGTCCGCACCGGCCATCACCTGCAGCAGCTCGGCTGCATCGGCCACACTGGTGGTGAACGGGCCCACCTGATCGAGGGAACTGGCAAAGGCCACCAGGCCGTAGCGGCTGACGCGGCCGTAGGTCGGCTTCAGACCCACCACGCCACAGAAAGCGGCGGGCTGTCGGATCGAGCCACCCGTGTCGGAGCCGAGCGAGGCCACACATTCGCCGGCGGCAACGGCGGCGGCGCTGCCGCCGGAGCTGCCCCCCGGCACCTTGTCCGGGTTCCAGGGGTTACGGCTGGGGCCGAAATAGGAGGTCTCGGTGGAGCTGCCCATGGCGAACTCATCGAGATTGGTCTTGCCGAGCAGAACCGCACCAGCGCCCCACAGCCGGTCCGTGACCGTGGATTCGTAGGGGGGGACGAAGGTCTCCAGCATGCGACTGGAGCAGGTGGTGCGCACACCACGGGTGCAAAGGTTGTCCTTGATCGCCAGAGGCACGCCGGCCAGGGGAGGCAGGGGCTCTCCGGCGGCGCGCAGGGCGTCGATGCGGTCGGCGTCAGCACGAGCCCGCTCAGCCGTGACCTCCAGGTAGGCATTCACCGTGCCATCAACGGCCTCGATGCGGCTGAGGTGACGGTCGGTGAGCTCGCGGGCGGACACCTCGCCACTCCTGAGCTGCTGACGCCACTCGGCGATGCCCATCAACCCTGATCCATTGCTGGAGTCGACGCTATCAGCCGACCCCGGGCTTGTTCAGCCAGGTTCAGCGGCTTCGGTGCTGATGGTGAGCGGCTCACCGCGGCGGGTGCGCAGCAAGCTGTGCTCCAGGGACGCTGCCCCCTCGCTGCGCAGATCAGCCAGGAAGGGCGGCAGCGCCGCCTCCAGGCTGCTGCGCCGCACGTAGGGCCCGAACCAGTAGGTCACATCCGGCTGGTGGGTCTGCACACGCGCCCACCAGGCCAGCCCCAGCCCGTTGGCCACACTGCGGATGGGCTGAGACAGGCTGGTCATCGGGCCAGGGGGGAATGGGGCCATTGTGGCCGTGGGGTTCGCGAATGGACGCGCTCAGAGCTGAATGTCGCCACTGAAACCGGCCGGAGCCGCAGGTGCGAGGCCCAGCTCCAGCTCTGCCATCGGTGCAGTGCCGGCCTGGTCTTGCGGATCGGCCACCGGCGCGGCCGACCCGGGGCTGGGCTCCCGGCTGAGATCCGGATCTC
>RFPK01000358.1 GCA_009926195.1 Synechococcaceae bacterium WB4_1_0192
GCCAGATCGCCGCCGTTCGCGCCGAACGCCGCGACCGCCTCAACGGCCTGCTGCGCCGCTGCGCCGCGCTGCTGCAGGACAACGTGATCGCCGAACGCAACGGCCGCCCGGTGCTGGCGGTCAAGGCCGGCGCGGCCAGTCAGCTGCCGGGCCTGGTGCACGACAGTTCGGCCTCCGGCAGCACCGTGTTCATCGAACCCCAGGCGGTGATCCCCCTGGGAAATCGCCTGCGCCAGCTGGAGGGTGAGGAGCGGGAGGCCGAACGGGCGGTTCTGCTGGAGCTCAGTGGCCTGGTGGGGGCGGAGCACGAGGCGCTGACTCAGCTGCAACGGGTTCTGCTCCAGCTGGAGGCGGCCCTGGCGCGGGCCCGTTACAGCGCCTGGCTCGGAGCGGTGCGTCCGGAGCTGGAGGAGGAGCCGCTGGCACCCCTGCAGCTGGAGGGGCTGCGCCATCCGCTACTGCTCTGGCAGCACAAGCGCGAGGGCGGTCAGGCGGTGGTACCGGTGGATGTGCGCGTCAGCCGCGAGCTGCGGGTGGTGGCGATCACCGGCCCGAACACCGGTGGCAAGACGGTGACACTCAAGAGCGTGGGGCTGGCGGCGCTGATGGCGCGGGCCGGCCTGTTCCTGCCCTGCAGCGGTACGCCGAGGCTGCCCTGGTGCGCGCAGGTGCTGGCCGACATCGGTGATGAGCAGTCGCTGCAGCAGAACCTCTCCACCTTCAGCGGCCACGTGCGCCGCATCGCCCGAATCCTGGCGGCCCTGCCGGCAGCTGCCGCCTCGGCGGCCGGGGCCTCGCTGGTGCTGCTGGATGAGGTGGGTGCCGGCACCGACCCAACCGAAGGCACGGCCCTGGCCATCGCCCTGCTGCGCCAGCTGGCCGAGCGGGCGAGGCTGACGATCGCCACCACCCACTTCGGCGAACTGAAGGCGCTCAAGTACAACGATCCGCGCTTTGAAAACGCGTCGGTGGCCTTTGATGTCGAGACCCTCTCGCCGACCTACCACCTGCAGTGGGGCATCCCCGGCCGCAGCAACGCCCTGGCGATCGCCAGCCGGCTGGGCCTCGATGGCGCCGTGCTGGAGCAGGCGCGAGACCTGCTCGCGCCCCGCGGCGAGGGGGAGGTGAACCAGGTGATCGCGGGTCTGGAGAACCAGCGCCAGCGCCAGCAGGAGGCCGCCGAGGAAGCCGCGGCCCTGCTGGCCCGCACCGAACTGCTGCACGAGGAGCTGCTGCAGCGCTGGCAGCAGCAGAAGGAGCAGAGCGCCGAACTGCAGGAGCAGCGCCGCCAGCAGCTGGAGCGCTCGATCCGCGATGGCCAGCAGGAAGTGCGGCGCATCATCCGCCGGCTGCGCCAGGGCCGCAACGCCGACACCAGCGTTCTGGGGGAAACCGCCCGCCGCGCCGGGCAGCGGCTCAAGCATCTCGAACAACAGCACCGGCCCAGCCCGGAACGGCGCGAGCACCAGGGCTGGCTGCCGGCGGTGGGTGAGCGGGTGCGGGTGCTCTCGCTCGGCAAGGCCGGCGAGGTTCTGGCCCTCTCCGAGGACCGCCACGAGCTGACCGTGCGCTGCGGCGTGATGCGGCTGAACCTGGAGATCGGTGCGATCGAGGGGCTGCACGGCGAGAAGCCGGAGCCACCCCCGCCGCCGGTGAAGGCGCAGGTGGCGATCCGCAGCC
>RFPK01000359.1 GCA_009926195.1 Synechococcaceae bacterium WB4_1_0192
GGCGTGCCTCCAGCTGGTCGGCGATCCAGCCGAGCGAATCGGCCAGGATCGTGTTGAGGGCCACCAGCGGGCCGGCCACCGATTGGCCCGAACCCACGGCGCGGAACTCGAAGCGGTTGCCGGTGAAGGCGAAGGGGGAGGTGCGGTTGCGATCGCCCGCATCCTTCGGGAACTCGGGCAGGCTGTCGACGCCGAGGCGCATCACGCCACCACTGGAAGAACCCTTGAGTTCGCCGGCCTTGATCTGGTTGAAGACGTCCTCGAGCTGGCTGCCGAGGTAGACCGAAATGATGGCCGGCGGGGCTTCGTTGGCACCGAGGCGATGATCATTGCTGGCGGTGGCAATGGCGGCGCGCAGCAGCGGACCGTACTGATGCACACCGCGGATCACACCGCCGCAGAACAGCAGGAACTGCATGTTCGCGTGGGGGGTGTGGCCGGGATCGAGCAGGTTGCCCTGGGTGCTGTTGCCGATCGACCAGTTGACGTGCTTGCCACTGCCGTTGACACCGGCGAACGGCTTCTCATGCAGCAGGCAGGTGAAACCATGCCTGCGGGCGGTGGAGCGCAGCACCGTCATGATCAGCTGCTGGTGATCGGTGGCCACGTTGGCGGCCTCATACACCGGCGCGATCTCGAACTGACCCGGAGCCACCTCATTGTGGCGGGTCTTGGCGGGCACACCGAGGCGGTAGAGCTGCTCCTCCACGTCCTGCATGAACACCTGCACCCGCTCCGGAATGGCGCCGAAGTAGTGGTCGTCGAACTGCTGGCCCTTGGCCGGCGGCGCACCGAACAGGCTGCGGCCAGCGAGCTGCAGATCCGGGCGCAGGGCCAGGAAGGCGTTGTCCACCAGGAAGTACTCCTGCTCAGCGCCGCAACTGGAATTGATGGGGGCGATCTCGGTTTCGCCCAGCAGGCGCAGCAGGCGCTGGGCCTGGGCGTTCACGGCGGCGTTGGAGCGCAGCAGCGGGGTTTTCTTGTCGAGCGCTTCACCGGTCCAGCTCACGAACACGGTGGGGATGCACAGGGTCACACCATTGGGGGTGCGCATCAGCCAGGCCGGGCTGGTGACATCCCAGGCGGTGTAGCCGCGGGCCTCGAAGGTGGAGCGCAGGCCGCCGTTGGGGAAGGAGGAACCATCGGGCTCACCCTGCACCAGCAGCTTGCCGGTGAACTCGGTGATCGCCCGGCCGTCGCTCTTGGGCACGATGAAGCCGTCGTGCTTCTCCGCCGTGAGATTGGTCAGCGGGTAAAAGACGTGGGCGTAGTAGAGGGCGCCGCGGCTGGTGGACCAGTCCTTCATGGCGTTGGCCACCACATCGGCCACGGAGGGATCGAGCGGGCCGCCTTCGAGGATCGTGCGCTGGATGGATTTGAACACCCCCTTCGGGAGCGCTTCCTTCATGCGCTCCAGGCTGAACACATCGCTGGCCCAGAGATCCTGCAGGGCCGAGGGGGGTTTCACGGCCACGGGCCGCCGGCGCTGAATGGTCTGCAGGGCCGCGAAACGCTCAGCGCTGGGCATGTCAGTGAGTATCGGTATGCACCATCCAACGCGGCCGCCAGGACCCCGGTTGGTATCAGGCGATACAATTTTGAGACTCAGATCGCCAGAAGGCCCCGTTCCGCCGTTCGGATTCGCAGGGCGGTGTCGAGCGCGCGGGTGAACACCTTGCC
>RFPK01000360.1 GCA_009926195.1 Synechococcaceae bacterium WB4_1_0192
ATCAACCAGCTACTGGCTCGCCAGGGAGGACCCGGCGGCCTGGCGGCCGAGCTGCGTGATCAGCTCAGCGATACGCCTGACCTGCTCACCGCCCTGGAGAGCTCGGCCCTACCACTGCTCGGCGATGACGGAACCGCCCTGGGCCCAGCCCAGCTGTTCGAGATCTTCGTGGGGCTGCGTCAGCTGCCCGGTGCCTTCGATCTACGCATCAGCGCCAGCGAGGCGGGCCCCATCAGCGCAGCACTGGCGGATCTGCTCACCGCCGGACGCCCCTGGCGCCAGTGCCGGGAACAGCTGCTGGCGGCCTACCCGGCCGAGAAGCGGCAGCGGCGCGAACGGTTTGCCGAGGTGATCGCCGGCCAACGCGACTTCAGCGCCGAGGAACTCGATGCGGAACTACCCGACCTGAGACGAACCCTGGCCGCACTGGGGGTGGCGGATGAGCAGGAGCTGAGCGCCGACCAGTTCCTGCAGCTGCTGCGCCGCAAGGTCCGGGCCAATGATCCCCAGGTCAGGCCGCTGGCGGGTGATGCCCTGGCGGAGGCGATCCGGGCACAGCTCCTAGACCCTCAGGCCGGATAGCGCGCCTCGCGGATCCGCTTGGCCCAGCCCAGGGCCCGCAGCAGCTTGATGTGCTGCCAGGTGATGTCGAACTCAAACCAGCGCAGGCCGTGGCGGGCGCTGGCCGGGTAGGCGTGATGATTGTTGTGCCAGCCCTCGCCGAAGCTGAGGATCGCCACCCACCAGCAGTTGCGCGACAGATCCGGGCAGTCGAAGTTGCGGTAGCCGAAGGCGTGGGTGGCCGAATTCACCAGCCAGGTGACGTGATAGACGAGCACCAGGCGCAGCGGGATCGCCCACAGAACCATGCCCAGACCGCCGCCATGCACCTGGGCGGCGTTGCCATACCAATAGAGCGCAGCACCGATCGGCAGCTGCAGCAGCAGGAACCAGCGATCCAGCCAGCGGTAGAAGGGATCCTGCTGCACATCGCCGGTGAAGCGATGCATCTCGCGCAGGGCCGGGATGTCGTGCAGCATCCACTCGCTGTGGGCCCACCACAGGCCGCGGGCGGCGTCGTGGTGGTCGTTGGGCTGATCGGAGAACTTGTGGTGGTGGCGGTGCAGGCCCACCCACTCGATCGGACCGCTCTGGCAGGCCAGGGCGCCCATCAGCACCAGCACCCGCTCGACCCACTTCGGCGCCACGAAACTGCGATGCGCCACCAGGCGATGCAGGCCGAGGGTGACGCCGAGCACGGTGGTCCAGTACAGAACCGCCAGGGCGATCAGGGCCTGCCAGCTCCAGAACTGCGGCAGCAGGGCGAACACGGCGCCGACATGCATCACCAGCATGAAACCGGTGGTGCCGAACTTGTACTTGCGCTGGCTGGGGGGCAGCGGTGTGCGGGGCACCACCAGCGCCGCCCGCATGCGCGCCTCCTGGGCAGCCGTCAGGCCGGCGGAGCCATCGGCATCCGACCGACCGGGGCGGGCCGCCACCGCGGCATCCAAGGCGGCATCGGAGGCGGCGTCAGGGGCTAAGACCAAAGTGTTCTCCGTGAGGATGCGCAGGCTCCGGTTCGCGGGGTGGCCCTCGGAGGGGCTGGCGCACCACTGGCCTGGGATGCCGGCCTTGGCCGAGTCATCGTTCCGAAGAAATCTAGTAGCGGGAAGACCC
>RFPK01000037.1 GCA_009926195.1 Synechococcaceae bacterium WB4_1_0192
AGAGAAGCCGAGCTGCCTGCCGCCCATCAATCCAGTCCTGGCCTGCGATCACAGGACCATTCTCGCGGAGGCTGGCCTGGTTTTCCAGAGTCTCCCTAGGCGTGATAACCATCACGCTCAAGGACATCGTCAAACCCCAGATCGGCATCCAAGCCCGAAGCCAAGCAGCTGGCACTCCAAACCAGGCAGGTCTTGGCGGCTTCCTGCCGCTGATGGTTGTCAGCAACAGCGTCTTCTTTGCTGACATCCTGGCAAATGCGAACTTCGCTGATATCAACAACTCCAGCAGCATCGTCAACACGACTGTTGCCGGCGTCACTCTCTCCACCTCATCCCGCCTGGGTTACCGCTGGCTGAATAGTGACCGCAGCTGGATGTATGGACTTAATGCGGGCTACGACACCCGACCAATGAGCACAGGGCCTACTGACACAGGCATTCCCGTAAATGCTTCACGCACTGGCTTCTTCCAGCAGGCAGCCGTCAACGCAGAAGCCATTGGCGACAAGTGGACTTTCAATGCCTATGCACTGCTTCCGACCGGCACAACCAACGCTCAGCTCAACACGACTCATCAAGGCGGTGCACTGGGCACCTTTGGCCTGGATGCGGGTTACAACCTCAACAAGGCGCTGAGAGTCTCTATTGGTTACTACTACCAAAACGGCGACCTCAACACTGCCGATGGCTCTGGCGTCCTTGGCCACCTCACCTACGCCATCAACAACGACTTGACCGTGGGCGCAGATCTCTCCTATGACAACACATTCAAATCTCGCTTCTCAACTAGCATCAAGTGGCGCTTTAGCGCAAAAGATAGCCCGGGCAAAGAAGGGCAAGCGAATAAGTCAAATTACAGCTCTACTATCACCGCCCCGATTGCCGCCCTGGCATCAACACCAACCAAGCGCAACGTTCGGGTACACGACACAACGGTAGGAATACAGGTGCTCGGCGTGCCGGGATTTGATTGATGCGCGACATCCTGGGACAACATCCGCCTATCCGTTTAAAACCTCAGCCCACCCACCGGAAACCCCCTGAAGGCGTGAGTAGCGGCTGTCCCACGCTTCTCCGCAATGCCAACTCCGCCTACCTTGACCTTGGCGCTGATCAGCAGATTCATCACCCGTTCGTGCTCCATGCCAGCCTCAACCACAAGACCTTCAGCAATGGCGATCCGCTTGAGTAGCGGGGGCATGAGAGCCAAGGCCTGAGGCGAAACCGCTTCAGTCTGAAGCTGAGCCCATGGGCCCACCAGATACTGTTCTGGCGAGCATTTTCCACCTCTGATGGATCAACTGACTGGTGGAGCATGCAGCCATATGGGCTCGCGGGTGCGCTTTGATGTCCTGCAAGTTCTGGTCGAACCCATGCAGCCTGCCGTGAGTCGATGGATCTTGTGCACAACCACGCTATGCGCTGCGCTGAGCTGGAGCAATGCCCCAGCCGGGGCCTACCCGTTCGAGCCCAATAGTCGATCGTTCACCGCCTAGGCCAACCAGATCACCTACAGCGACGGCTTCCGAAACAAGCGCTACTTCTACAACCTTTCCAACTGCAGCTTCTGGCGATCCAAGCAGGGTGCTGAAGTCTACGAGTTGGCTCGATGCACAGGCTTCTACACGGAGACAACGCGGCTGGGCGTGCGCAAACGCTGCGTTTCCGACCACATCACCTACGAACGGCGAATCAGCCCAGTGCCGGGCGGCATCGTGCTCAGCACAGAATTCAGCCGTGGCGCACCCCAGGCCGAGTGCGTGGCGAACTGATCACTGAGACTTGCCAACAAAGCCTCGCCACGGTTGCCACTGGCTGCAGACTGGTGCCAGTGCATCCAACACGGTCAGCCCATGCCTGACACAGCCAGCGGCCTCACCCTTGCCGGCGTTCTGCTCGGCGGCAGCGGCCTGTTCGTGCTCGCCACCCTGTTCTTCGGCACCAAGGGCGGCTACTACGACACCGACAAGTACGACGGCAACGGCACCGCCCACTAGCCCTGGCTGGGCAACTGCTCCGATTCGGGGCAGTCGCCGGTCACCTCGATGTCGTCGGCTTCGGCGCTGCGGCTGAAATAGGCCAGGCGGGTGCTGACGGCACCGATCGAATCTCGGCGTCGTAGCGGAGGGTGACCAGATCCCCCTCCAGCTCCACCACCTGCGCTTGCTCAATCCAGCGCTGCTGGTCGCGCAGAAACACCCAGATCGGTCGCTGCTCGCACTGGAAGCGGTAAAGCTTGCGCTGGAGCATGGGGCACCCTCAGGAACCACCTGACCTCAATCCTAGGGATGATGGACGGATCTGAGGCCCTGTCGCCGTCGTGGTTGCCACCAGCTCTCCATCCCTGCTGCCGGGTCCGGTGCCGAGCGCCGCAGACATCCGCCTGCAGCTGCGCAGCTGGCCCGAGGTGGAGGACTATCTGCAGGGCTGCAAGGGCGTGATCGTGCCGCTCGGCTCCACCGAACAGCACGGCCCCACCGGCGCGATCGGCACCGATGCCCTCACCGCCGAAGCGGTGGCCCTGGAGGTGGGCCGGCGCACCGGCGTGCTGGTCGCGCCCGCCCAGGCGTTCGGCATGGCCGAACACCACCTCGGCTTTGCGGGAACGATGAGCCTGCAGCCGGCCACCCTGCTGGCGGTGATCCACGACCTGGTGCTCTCGCTGGCCCGCCACGGCTTCGAGCGCATCTATGTGATCAACGGCCACGGCGGCAACATCGCCACCACCAAGGCCGCCTTCGCCCAGGCCTATGGGACCGCCGCCAGCCGCGGCCTGCCCCATGCGGCCAATCTGCGCTGCAAGCTGGCCAACTGGTTCATGGCCCCCGAAGCGATGGGCCTGGCGCGCGAGCTCTACGGCAACAGGGAGGGACACCACGCCACCCCCAGCGAGATCGCGATCACGCTGCAGCTCGAACCAAGCCTGCAGGCCAAACAGCGCCCGCTGCCCGAGGCCGCTCCGGCCGGGCCGATCCACGGGCCCGAGGATTTCCGCCGCCGCCACCCCGATGGCCGCATGGGCTCCGACCCATCCCTGGCCACCGCCGAGCACGGCGCCCGCTTCCTGGAGGTGGCCGCCGCGGCCCTGGCCGCCGATCTGGAGCGCTTCCTGGCGGAGCCGGCCAGCTAGGTTCCCCCCATGAGCAACATCAGCGCCGACGACGTCCGCAAGGTGGCCCAGCTGGCCCGGCTGCAGCTGCCCGAGGACAAGATCGCCACCTACACCGGCCAGCTGGAGCGGATCCTCGATTACGTGGATCATCTGCAGGCGGTGGACACCGAGGGCGTTCCCCCCACCACCCGCGCCGTTGAAGTGGTCAATGTGACCCGCGACGACGTGGTGGTGCCCACCGAGGTGCGCGAGCAGCTGCTCGATGAAGCGCCCCAGCGCGAGGGCGACTTCTTCCGCGTGCCGAAGATCCTGGCCGACTGAAGCCGGAACCGACGCTCAGCGCCGCGGCGACACGGCCGTTCGGTGCAGCAGCGCCACGATGTGGCGGCGGGCCCGGAAGCCGGGCAGCAGGCCGGCGATCGGCCGCAGCTTGCTGCGCCGCCGCCGGTGACTGCGCACTCCCAGCACGATGTCGTAGAGGAAATTGCTGAAATCGCTGCGGCTCTCAAACAGACCGAGGCGCTGGGGTGACCCCTTGGCATCGAGGATCGGCTTGGTGGCGTGATACGCGGGGCGGTACTCGAACCAGGGGATCGAGGGCCAGAGGTGGTGCACCAGGTGATAGTTCTGGCCCATGATCAGCCAGTTCATCAGCCTGCCGGGATAGACGCGGGCGTTGTGCCAACGGTTGCGCGACTGGAACGGCCGATGCGGCAGGTAGTCGAAGAACAGGCCGAGGGTGACGCCCACCATCAGCGCCGGCGCGAACCAGCAGTTGAAGATGAAGTCGATGAAGCCGTATTTGATGCCGGCCAGCACGATCGCGAAGAAGATGCCGCGGCCGATGCCCCACTCGATCAGCTCATGGCCGCGCCAGAGCCTGCGCTGAAAGAAGAAATACTCGTGATAGAAAAAACGCGGTGCGATCAGCCACAGCGGCCCGAACGTGCTGACGATGTGATCGGGATCGTGCTTCGGATCGTTCACATGGGCGTGGTGCTGCAGGTGCACCCGCGTGAACACGGGGAAGCTGAACCCCAGCAGCAGGGCCGCGCCGTGGCCCATCACGGCGTTCCAGAAGCGGCTGGGGTGGGCGGCGTTGTGGCAGGCGTCGTGGATCACCGTGCCCTCCAGGTGCAGGGCCAGGAAGCCGGTGGCCAGCAGCAGCGGCAGGGGCCAGTCCCAGCGGAACCAGCCGGCGATCGTGATCAGGGCCAGGGCGTAGCCGCCCAGGAACAGACCGACGGTGGGATTCCAGGCGGCCGGCGGGTCGAGGAACTGCTTCGGCACCGCGCTCACCGAAGCGCGCAGCTCCTGCCCGTCGGTGCGGACTCCCAGCGGCTGAACCAGAGCTTGCGTCATCCCCTGGACAGCGCGGTCGAACAATGCTGCCCACCTTAGGAAGGTCGGGGTCTTCAGCCGCTGATGCCCACCGGGGGACTTGAACCCCCACGACCGAAGCCACTGGAACCTAAACCCAGCGCGTCTACCAATTCCGCCAGGTGGGCAGAGCGCGACTGTACGGGCCGCCCAGAATGGGGTCAACGCCGCCTCTCGCCATGCTGGCCAGCCTCAGTGGAAGCCTCGCCCTGCTGCTGGGGCTGGCGGTGATGCTGCTGCCGCTGCTCAGCCCCGAGCTGAGCCGGCCGCGCGACGCCGTCTGGGGAGCGGTGCTGCTGCTGCTGGGGCTGGTGCTGATCACCGGTGCCGATCGCCTCAGCGGCTCCCCGATGCTGGCGGTGCTCTGCGGCGGCCTGCTGATCGGGCGGCTGGGGGGCGAGGTGATGCAGCTGCGCTGGAGCCAGCTGACGCCTGAAGAACAGCAGGGCCTGCTCTCCCGCGAGCGCTGGCAGCGCAGCCTGAGCGAACTGAGCGTGAGCGTCGGCAGCCTGGTCGGCCGCCTGACGATGATCGGCGCCGCCCTGGGCAGCAGCCTGGCCGGGCTCAGCGCCGCCCTGCAAAGGGGCCGTGGTCGGCCCGGCAGCGCTGGCAGCAGCAAGCGCTGGGTGCGGCCGGAACCGGAGGCGCCAGGCGTGACCGAGACGGTAACGGTGCGCTCCTTCGCCGAGATCGAGGCCCTGATCAGCACCGCCGCCGAGGCAGCCGCCACCACCACTGCTGCACCAGAGCCCACCGAACGGCCAGCCCAACACAGCGAGGCGGGATAATCGCCCCTTGCTGCCCTGTGGCGACGTGACCGCCAGCTCTGCGCCCGAGACCCCTGCCTCCGCGGGCCAGATCTCCTACAAGGACACGCTCAACCTGCTGCAGACGCCCTTCAACATGCGGGCGAATGCCAAGGTGCGTGAGCCCGAGATCCAGGCGTTCTGGGCCGAGCGACAGATCTACGAGCGGCTGAGCCAGCAGAACCCTGGCGAGAGCTTCACCCTGCACGACGGGCCGCCCTATGCCAACGGCGCCCTGCACGTGGGCCACGCCCTCAACAAGATCCTCAAGGACATCATCAACAAGACCGCCCTGCTGCAAGGCAGGAAGGCGCGGTTCGTGCCCGGCTGGGACTGCCATGGCCTGCCGATCGAGCTGAAGGTGCTGCAGGGCCTCAGCAGCAGCGAGCGCGCCGAGCTGACGCCGATCAGCCTGCGCCAGAAGGCCCATGCCTATGCCCTGGAACAGGTGGAGGGCCAGAAGGCCGGCTTCCGCCGCTGGGGCATCTGGGCCGACTGGGATCAGCCCTACCTCACCCTGCATAAGGACTACGAGGCCGCCCAGATCGGCGTGTTCGGCGCCATGGTGCTGGCCGGCCACATCTACCGGGGCCTCAAGCCGGTGCACTGGAGCCCCAGCTCGCGCACAGCCCTGGCCGAAGCGGAACTGGAATACCCCGACGGCCACACCTCCCCGAGCCTTTATGTGGCCTTCCCGGCCACGGAGCTGCCGGAGGCCCTGGCCGCGCAGCTGAGCGCCGCCGGCCTGGACCCCACCGCCGCGATCGCCGCCGGTGGACTCGCCGTGGCGATCTGGACCACCACCCCCTGGACCCTGCCCGCCAACCTGGCGGTATCGGTGAATGAGCGGCTCGACTACGCGATCTGCGCCGTGGCCGCCCGCGGCGAGACGCCGGCGCCGGCCGCCAGCCATCTGGTGGTGGCCGCCGAGCTGCGCGAGGGTCTGGAAACGAGCCTCGGCCTGACCCTGACGCCGATCCTGAGCGTGAAGGGCGCCGATCTGGAGGGGATCGTCTACCGCCACCCGCTGCTGGAGCGCACCAGCCCGGTGGTGATCGGCGGCGACTACATCACCACCGAGGCCGGCACGGGCCTGGTGCACACCGCCCCCGGCCACGGCGTCGACGACTTCAACACCGGCAAGAAGTACGGCCTGCCGGTGCTCTGCCCGGTGGATGAGGCCGGCACCCTCACCGCCGAAGCGGGCCCCTTCGCCGGCACCAACGTGCTCAAGGACGCCAACCCGGCGGTGATCAGCGCCCTCGAGGGCACCGGCCTGCTGCTCAGGCAGGAGCGCTACGAGCACCGCTACCCCTACGACTGGCGCACCAAGAAGCCGACGATCTTCCGCGCCACCGAGCAGTGGTTCGCCTCGGTGGCGGGCTTCCGCAACGCCGCCCTGGAGGCGATCGCGGCGGTGGAGTGGCTGCCGGCCAGCGGCGAAAACCGGATCACCGCGATGGTGAGCGAGCGGGGCGACTGGTGCATCAGCCGCCAGCGCACCTGGGGGGTGCCGATCCCCGTCTTCTATCACCGCGAGACGGGTGAGGTGCTGCTCAATGAAGCCACCCTGGCCCACATCCAGGCCCTGATCGCCGAGCACGGCGCCGATGTGTGGTGGCAGCGCGATGAGGCTGGCCTGCTGCCGGAGCCCTATGCCGCCGAAGCGGCGCAATGGCGCAAGGGCACCGACACGATGGACGTGTGGTTCGACTCCGGCTCGTCGTGGGCGGGAGTGCTCGGGGGACTGGGCGCCGAAGCTGGCCGCGAGGGGTTGCAGTACCCCGCCGATCTGTATCTCGAGGGCAGCGATCAGCACCGCGGCTGGTTCCAGAGCAGCCTGCTCACCTCGGTGGCCGTCAACGGCCACGCCCCCTACAAGCGGGTGCTCACCCACGGCTTCACCCTCGATGAGAAGGGCCGCAAGATGAGCAAATCGCTCGGCAACGTCGTCGATCCGGCGGTGCTGGTGGAGGGCGGCAGGAACGAGAAGCAGGAGCCGGCCTACGGCGCCGATGTGCTGCGCCTGTGGGTGAGCTCGGTCGACTACTCCGCCGATGTGCCGCTCGGGCCTGGGATCGTCAAGCAGCTGGCGGACGTCTACCGCAAGGTGCGCAACACCGCCCGCTACCTGCTCGGCAACCTGCACGACTTCGATCCGGCGCGTGATGCCATCGCCATCGCCGATCTGCCGCTGCTCGATCGCTGGATGCTGCAGCGCACCGCCGCCCTGATCGACGGCGTCACCGCCGACTTCGAGCGCTTCGAGTTCTACCGCTTCTTCCAGGCCCTGCAGAACTTCTGCGTCGTCGACCTCTCGAACGTCTACCTCGACATCGCCAAGGACCGCCTCTACGTGAGCGGTGCGGACGACTTCCGCCGCCGCAGCTGCCAGACGGTACTGGCCCTGGTGGTGGAGCGGCTGGCCGGCCTGATCGCGCCGGTGCTCTGCCACATGGCCGAGGACATCTGGCAGAACCTGCCCTACCCGGTGGCCGAGGCCTCGGTGTTCGAGCGCGGCTGGCCGACGGCGCCGACCGAGTGGCGCGATGGCGCCCTGGAGGAGCCGATGGCCCGGATCCTCGAGCTGCGCGCCCTGGTGAACCGCCAGCTGGAGAGCTGCCGCAAGGACGGCGGCCTGGGGGCCTCCCTGGAGGCCCAGGTGCAGCTCGACCTGACCGAGGGCTCAGGGGCCACCGTGGCCGCCCTGGACTGGCTGGCCGGTTCCGCCCACCCCACCGTCGACAACCTGGCCGACTGGCTGCTGGTGTCGGCCCTGCAGCTGGGGGGTGATGCCCCGGCGGCGGTGCTGAGCGAAGCCAGCGAGGCAGGCATCACGGTGCGCATCGCCCGCGCCGATGGCGAGAAGTGCGAGCGCTGCTGGCACTACGAAACCGACATCGGCCAGCACGCGGAACACCCGACCCTCTGCGGCCGCTGCGTGGCGGTGCTGGCCCCGTCCTGACCCCAACCGCAGCGACGATGACGCCGCACACCACCCCCGAGGCGCTGATCCAGCGGCTTGGGCTGCAGCCCCATCCGGAGGGCGGCCACTACCGGGAGACCTACCGGGCCCGCGAGCAGGTGGATACCGATCGCGGCCCGCGCCCAGCCAGCACCGCGATCCTGTTCCTGCTGGCGACAGGCGAACGCTCCGCCTGGCATCGGATCCGCTCCGATGAACTGTGGCACCACCACGCCGGTGGCCCCCTGTGGATCCATGAGCTGTGCCACGACGGCCGGGTACTGCGCACCAGACTCGGCCTGGATCTGGCCGCCGGTGAGACGCCCCAACACGTGGTGCCCGCAGGCCGCTGGTTCGCCTCCGAACCGGCCCTAGCCCACAGCTGGAGCCTGGTGGGCTGCACGGTGGCACCCGGCTTCGACTTCGCCGATTTCGAGCTGGCCACAGCAGCGGTGCTGGAGCCCCATCAGCACCAGCTCGACGCCCACTGCCCGCACTGGCGGCGGCTCTGCCACGGGGGCTGAGGCTCAGCGCCAGGCCTTCGGGTCGCGGAACAGCTCGGGATCAACGGGGCCGGCCAGGCGCTCCTCGGCTGCGGGGTTGAGGGGCGCGCGCAGCAGCTCGGCGCTGGCGATCCGCACGCCCACCGGCAGGACCGGCTGATCGGGATCGAAGCTGGTGGGGTGAGTGGTGCTGCTGGAGAAGCCGCGGAACAGCAGCAGCTCATACGGTTCCGGCTCAGCTGCCGGCAGGGCCAGCTCACCGCGCAGGCGCAGCACCCGATCGGCACAGGTGCGGCTGATCTCCTCGAGATCCGCCAGCAGGGAGCCATCCACGCGGGGACTCACGGGATCGTGTGGAGCGTTCATGGGCAGCAGGCGGCGTCTCAGAAGCCACCGGCCACACGGCCCTGGCGCGGCAACCGCACCAGGGCCCACTGCAGCAGTCCCACCCCGTAGCCCACCAGGGCCACGTAGCCCACGAAGGCGGCGATGGCACCGCTCCAGGTGCCGCCGAACAGAAACCCGAACACCCGGGCCGCACCACCGTGCAGATCATCGGGCGCCTCCAACCAGGCGTGGCAGAACGGCCGGCTGAGGTCACCATGCAGGCAGCGGAGGGCGAAGGCACTGAGCCCAGCCCCCAGGCCGGCGAAGACACTCACACCCCAGCGCCAGGCCCGCACCACGAATGGCAGCGGACGCCAGGGCGGCAGATCGGCCAGCTCCTCGTTGAGATCCACCCAGAACCACAGACAGACCACCACCAGCAGCTGGGCGAGCAGGGCCACGAGGTAGCCCAGGGGTCGGTTGTCGGTGAGCAGCAGCACTGCGATCAGCAGCAGGCTGGCCACCTTCCAATAGATGGCGAGCAGGCGCTGCAGGGCCCGTTCGCGCCGGAGGGCTGCCCAGAGCACCAACACCAGGGGCAGTCCCAGGGTGAACAGGGCAGCCAGGCGATAGTCGAGCCAGACGAGAGTGTGGTAAAGCTGCGGGTCCGGCACGCGAAGGGGTCGGCAAGCCGCCATTATCCGCGGCTCTGGCCTGCGGGCAGGGGCTGTAGGGTCCGGCGATGGTTTGGAGCCCCCCGTTTCCCCCCCGGCTGACCGATCTGATGCGTGGCCTGCTGCAGGGCCCCAGGCCAGGTCGGGCTCGCTGCAGCACCGCCCTGAGCCGCAACCCATCCCTGGAGGGAGCGGTGGTGGAGCTGGCGCGGGATCTGCGCCGTGACGGCGGGCGCGGGGAAGCAGATCTGGCCCTGGTGTTCTGCGCCACGGCCTTCGCCAGTGATCTGCAGCGGTTGCTGCCGCTGCTGCGTCAGGCAATCCCGAGCCGCCACTGGATCGGTTGCGCCGCCGGTGGGGTGGTGGGCACCGACCGCGACGGCGAAGCCCATGAGCTGGAGCAGCAGCCAGCCATCAGCGTCACCCTGCTGACGCTGCCGGGGTGCCGCCTGCAGCCGTTTCACCTGGAGGCCGGCCGTCTGCCGGACCTCGACGGCCCCAGCCAGCAATGGCTCGACTGGGTGGGCGCCAGCCCCGAAGACGGCCACTCGATGCTGCTGTTCGTGGATCCCGGCTGCCCGACCATCAACGACCTGATCAGCGGCCTCGACTACGCCTATCCCCAGGCGGTCAAGGTGGGGGGCATCGCCGGCCAGCACAGCTCCAGCCATGGCTCCCTGCTCCTTGGGGATCAGGTGCTGGATGGGGCGGTGGGCTGCCTGATCAGCGGTGCCTGGCGCCTCGATCCGGTGGTGGCGCAGGGTTGCCGGCCGATTGGCCCGGTGTTCGAAGTCGACCGGGCCGAACGCAACGTGGTGCAGCGCCTGAGCAGCAGTGGCAGCAGCGGCACACCGGTGGCCTGCCTGCAGGCGATCCTGGAGACGCTGACGCCCCAGGAGCGCGACCTGGTGCGGCATTCCCTGTTTCTTGGGGTCGCCCGCAGCAGCTTCCAGCTGGCCAGCGGCGGCGAGGGGAGCGAAGACCCTGCGTTCCTGGTCCGCAACCTGATCGGCGTCGACCCACGCACCGGCTCGGTGGCTGTGGGCGAGCGTCTGCGGGTGGGCCAGCAGGTGCAGTTCCAGCTGCGGGACGCCGATGCCTCCCGCCAGGAACAGCGCCAGCTGTTGCTGCGCCAGCAGCGCCGACAGGCCGAACCGCTGGCCGCCCTGCTGTTCGCCTGCCTCGGCCGCGGGGCGGGGCTCTACGGCGAGCCCAACGGTGATGTGCAGGCCTGCCGCGACCTGTTCCGCACGGTGCCGATGGCCGGGGCGTTCTGCAACGGTGAGATCGGACCGGTGGGCGGAGCGAGTCATCTGCACGGCTACACCGCCAGCTGGGGCTTCCTGGTGCCCCATCAACCCCCGGCCTGATCGCTCCAACTCCCCTCCGCCATGGTGCGCCAGCACGTCAACCCGCTCAGCCGCTTCTTCCAGCAGCCCCTGGAACTGCCGCCCCCGGCTGAGCTGTTCAGCGATCCCTCCCTGCCGATCCACCTCGACATCGGCTGCGCCCGCGGTCGCTTCCTGCTGGCCATGGCCCAGCACAGCACCGACCGCAATCACCTCGGTGTGGAGATCCGCCGCGCCCTGGTGGCGGCCGCCGAGGCCGACCGTCAGCGGGACGGCCTCACCAACCTGCACTACCTGTTCTGCAACGCCAACATCAGCCTGGAGGCCTGGCTTGCGGCGCTGCCGGCCGGACAGCTGGACCTGGTCTCGATCCAGTTCCCGGACCCCTGGTTCAAGAAGAAGCACCACAAGCGGCGGGTGCTGCAGCCGGACCTGCTGCTGGCGATCGCCGCGGCCCTGGCCCCGGGGCGTCGGCTGTTTGTGCAGAGCGACGTGCCGGCCGTGATCGAACCGATGGTGATCCTCTGTGAAGCCAGTGGCTGCTTCAGCCGACCGGTCACGGACGCCCGCCCCTGGCGGCAGGACAACCCGCTGGCCCTGCCCACCGAACGGGAGAGCTACGTGCTCGGACAGGGTCTGCCGGTGTATCGGGTGCTCTACGAACGCAACCACAGCCCGCTGCCCTCGCGCCAGGAGCTGGAGGCCATGGAGGCCATGGA
>RFPK01000361.1 GCA_009926195.1 Synechococcaceae bacterium WB4_1_0192
ATCAAAAAGTTTGCTAATTCAATATTATAATTGCAATATACTAAAATAGCATAATATCTATATTTCTTTGCATTCGCAAAATTCAAACTTATGTTTTGTAATAAAGATGAATATGATAAGATGCTATTAGATTCAGCCAATTTATCCCATCTCAAATAAACGTTTGTTAATGCATTTGGAACATCACAAGCATATATCTTTATATTTACTGAATATTTATTGATAGTTGCGTTATTTGGTGTCAAAATGTTCACACTAGCCATAATACCACATATAGAATATCCTGCATCATATTTAATATATTCTCCTCTATTACCATCAAATTCAGAATATGAATTCGCAGGATATGTAATAGCTATGACGTTACCAAAATTAGTAGCATATACATTTCGTATATTTGACTTATTATTAGCATTTACTAAAGGCATAGGATTTGTTGAATCAGCATTAGTTATCTGTCCATATGATGAACCTCCTGAAGTATATATCTTACCAGATTGTGTCAAATATACATAATAAGTTTCTCCACTTGAACTAAAATAACCAACAGATACATCAACAATCTTATCATTACCCCATCGAGGATTTTCTATTGTAGTAAATGCAGCAGTTGTACTTTTGTATATATAACCAGCATCAGTTAATATAACAGCATATGAAGCTGTGCATGAAAATACTACAATATTTTCATTATTAGGTACTGTGATAACAGATCCGTTAAGATAATAAACACCTGAAGTATTCATATAGTATACCTTACCAGCTATGGGGGTCCAAATCTTGACCACATTAGGTATATTATAAAGAATTGTCCATGTAGTATAATTAGTTCCATTAACATTACCTTTCATTATTATATTAGCACCAGTAGATATGAAAATATTATCGCCATATGTGGACATAGCATATATTGTATCAGTATCAGCACCACCCCACCAACTATTATTAATAATAATTGGATTAATAACAGTATAACCATTATTATAATCAAATAAATTGTTGTAAACATTTCTGCCAACACCATATAATTTGGATTGTTTTGTAAGGAAGTATATATTAAAACCACCAATAGAGATATCAACAATACTATCACCTGCATCCCAGAATTGTTTAATCTTAGTAGGTATTTTAACAATTGTTGGCATATTAAATAAACTCAAGTCATTCCTGCCTATGAAATATAATGAACCATTATCCATTAGATAAATATTACCAATACTTAAATCATATGATACAAAAACTTTATTGATAAAAGTTCCAATTGCACCATTATATGAAAAATCTGTGCTCCACGATGTTATAAAACCAGTTTTGTTAGTATTAGTGCCATCTGCAAGTTGATAATATGTGTTGTTACCTGATATATATATATTTGTGAATGAAGAACATACATATGTAACTTGATTAGCAGAAATATAGGTATAAGTGCTAGTAGTTATTGCACTATTGTTTACATAATTGCTGCTAGGATATGTGATATAATTTGAATTAGCTGGTTTGAACCAGAATGAAATAGTGGAATTTGAATTGCCAAAATTGTATGAAGGCATATCTGCATATGTTCCAACAACTAGGGTTTCTGCTGAATTTCCATATATATTACTACTGACTGTAAAAAGAGTTGAACTATTTCCAAAAACTGTATTGCTATTGAAAGCATAGTTGTATATAGTGACAGT
>RFPK01000362.1 GCA_009926195.1 Synechococcaceae bacterium WB4_1_0192
CTTGAGGAGCGGGGCCGCGGGGCTGTGCTCGTGGGCGTGGCCCGCGTGGATGCAGCCCTGGAGCATCTCCTCCAGGCCGTGATGACGCCAGCAACCGCCAAAGGCGATGGGCTGTTTCTGCCTGAGCGGCCGCTGGGCTCCATTGGCGCCAAGGTGGCGCTGGCCAGCCGGCTCGGCCTGATCGATGGTCCGGTGGAGCGAGCCCTGAATGTGCTGCGCAAGTTGCGCAACGCTTTTGCCCACTCCGCTGAATCGGCCTCGTTGGCTGATCCTGCCCACAGCTCCCGCCTGGCTGATGTGTATGCAGACGCCCGTGCAAACCCGCTCTGGGCACCGTTGGAAACGGTCTTGGCCGCTCAGCCGCCTTCGGCCCATGGGCCATTGGAGCCGGCGCTGCGGGACTACATCCTGCTGATCACCATCCTGGTGGCCTTCCTGGAAGCCACAGCCCAGCAGCTCCGGCCAATTCAGCCGCCGGTGGTGATGGGTTTCTCGGGGGTCATCCGCCAGGCTCCCGCTGGTTGATGCCTGCCCATGGCACCATGCCCGCATGAACGAACCCTCGCAACGCGGCCGCTGGGTGGCGATCATCACCGGCGCGATCTCGATCGCGATCGCCGTGGCCTATCTGGCCCTGATCACCGTGCTCGATGCCCGCGGGCCCCTGCAGCCGCCGCCACCGGAAGCTCTCGGCCTGACCGCTCCGGCGATCAGTTCCCCGGCCGAGGCGGCAGCTGACCCTGCTGCGCCCGCCGCTGCAGCGGTTCCACCACGCGGCTGAACGCCGCCTCCAGGAAGCTGCGCAGCGCTGATTCGCGGCGGTTCAGGTCGTACTGGCGCTGCACCACCTCCTGCACACCGCCATCGCCCCAGTCCTGGTCCTGGCTGAAGTAGGTGATGAAGCTGCGCCCGGCCACCCGCGTCAGCCAGGCCGCCCCCACCGCCTGCACCGCCCGGCTCAGCAGCAGTGCCGGCAGCGACAGGCTCAAGGCCGTGCTGATCAGGCTCAGGCCGCCCTTGATCACCCCCAGGCTGGCCAGCGTGCGCCCCACGCACACCGCCAGTTCCTGCGCCGCCGGTTTGCTCAGGCTCACCCCATAGATCCGGCCGATCTCCACCACCATCTGCGCATTCACCGCCGCCGTGGCCAGTAGATCCAGCCCCGGCAGCGGCGTGACCGCCAGCACACCGCCGCTGATCCAGGCGTAGCGCTCCACCACCGCCTCGGCATCGCAGCGCCGCTGCTCCGCCAGCAGCTGTCGCCCCGCCTCCGACAACCGCCGGCTCTGCAGCAGGATGTTGTCGGCGATCAGCTCCTCGCCATCGCTGTGCAACACCTGGGCGATGCGGCGCAGCAGTGCATCGATCTCCGGCGCCGGTTGCAGCGGCCTGCCGCCCGGCCGTGGCAGCGATTGCGGCGCCGCGCTGGCCGCCAGCACATCCTCGGCCGCGATCCGTCCCTGGCTGCGGCGCCGCAGCAGCGCCAGCAGGCGCCGCTCCTCCTCCTGGCCGCGCAGGTCGGCCTTGTTCAGCACCAGCAGCAGCCGCTTGCCCAGCGCCGCCAGCGCATCGAACACCTCCAGCTCCGCTGCCCGCAGGTCGCCATCCACCACCAGCAGCAGCAGATCCGCCTGCGCCGCCTGGCGCCGCGCCAGCTGCTCCCGCTGCCGCCCCGCTTC
>RFPK01000363.1 GCA_009926195.1 Synechococcaceae bacterium WB4_1_0192
GGATCACGTCCTCGCTGAGGCGCATGGCGCGCTCGAGGCTGGCCACCTGCTGGCCGTCGCCGTTGTGGGCCAGCTGCACGTAGATGCCTTCCTTGTGCTTGGCGATCGGATAGGCCAGGCGGCGCTTGCCACGCATCTGGCAATCGAGCACCTCGGCGCCGGCTTCGCTCACCAGGTCGCGGTACTTGGTCACATGGGTCTCGACCTCTTCCTCCGGGATGTCCGGACGAAGGATGTACATCGTTTCGTAGTAGGGCTGCTGCGACATGGCTTGCGCGATCCGACGTGGACGCCGAAGAGGACTGGTCTGGCGTTGGGTGGCTGGCGCAGGGAGACCCTGTTGACCAGCGACGGATCGTCCACCCTACAGCTGCATGCGCACCGCCTCGGACAGGGCCGGGATATCGGCCTCCTTGCCGCGCAGGCACTGCACCAGGGCGAACACCATCAGCACCAGCATCCCCAGGAACACCGTGTTCTCCAGGGTGCGGCCGGCGAAGCCCAGCTTGTCCAGCCCCAGCAGCTGGAAGGCCAGGCTCACCACCACCAGCACGATGTCGAGCAGGATCGCCTGCAGGGCGTTGAAGCGGATGTAGCCCGGCACCTGCGGGTTGCGCACCACCCCCAGGAACAGCGCCAGGAACAGGATCAGGCCGCCGAAGGGCACCGTCTGCTCCACGAGCGCCACGGGCAGGGCCGGCAGGGTCACCATTGCCAGCCCTGGAACCAGGTTGTACAGGTGGCGACCGAAGCGCACGGCATCGCTCCAGGGCAGCAGGTAGGTCAGCAGGGCCAGCAGCCGCTGCCAGAAGGGGATCGCCACCAGTCGCATCGCCGCTTGAGCCCTGAGGCTATGGCAGTTGCTCCAGCAGTGCCTGGCGCATCAGCGCCACCGGCACGTCCTGGCGGCCGCTCCAGTGGCGCAGGGCAGCGGCTCCCTGCTGCACCAGCATCTCCAGCCCGTCGATGGCGGTACACCCGCGTGCGCCGGCCTCCTGCAGCAGCCGCGAGCGCAGCTCGGGATCCAGCGGCTGACGGCCGCCGCGGGCCGAATCAGAACCAGCCATGGTGATGCCGCAACGGCGTGAAGGGCTGAATGCTAGTTTCTCAACGCTGCCGGTGTAGCTCAGTGGTAGAGCAACTGATTCGTAATCAGTAGGTCGCAGGTTCAAATCCAGTCACCGGCTTTCTGAAAATCATCGACGCCCGCTCAAACCCCAGGCCAGCCCTGGGGTTTTCTGCTTTGAAGTTTAAGTATCACAAGCCCGTCTTTTCGTCAAATCGCATCACGTTGATGCACTTACGGGGAAACTCAGTTTCCCCGTAGATCTGGCACGCTTGTACTGCCGGCCGGCGAACTTTCCCTCCAGCTTTCCCTCCAACTTCCACGATTCGAATCAGTAGTCGAGTCAGTGGGTCAAAGGGGCTCAGAGCTGGGAATCCTCTCAGGAGTGTGATGCCCCCTGCTGTGAACCGTTCGGCCCTAGCCCTGTACGCCCAACGCCTGGTGGAAGACGGATGCCGCTTCCGCCTGCATGCGACCCCGGACAAGTCGCCGTACCTCTACGCACGCGAAGTGGAGGGTGGACAGCGGATCCGGCAGTTCTCTCTGGCGCCCCTGGAGTGGATCGCCCGAGAAGACGTGATCAACGCCTATGAGCGCTGCCTGGCCGGC
>RFPK01000364.1 GCA_009926195.1 Synechococcaceae bacterium WB4_1_0192
CGCCGCCGCCATCGCCGCCGAGGCCCTGCGCGACTGGCGCGACTGGCGTGCCCAGATCGAGGCGTGGCAGGAGCCGGTGCTGCAGCGCAGCGACCTGCCGGAGCCACTGCGGATGGCCCTGTTCAACGAGCTCTACGACCTGGCCTCCGGCGGCACCCTCTGGACCGCCGCCACGCCACAGGATCCGGTGGGCCGCTTCGGAGTTCTCGAGTGCCTCGACTACGCCTGGTACGAAAGTCTGGACGTACGCCTCTACGGCTCGTTCGCGCTGCTGCAGCTCTGGCCTGAGCTTGACAAGAGCGTGCTGCGCAGCTTTGCCCGCGCCATCCCCGCCGCCGACGCCACGCCGCGGCCGATCGGCTGGTATTTCACCCAGGGCAAGGGGCGCGTCGAAGCCGCCCGCAAAGTGGCCGGCGCCACCCCGCACGACCTGGGCGCCCCCAACGAGCGCCCCTGGGACGCCAGCAACTACACCGCCTACCAGGACTGCAACCTCTGGAAAGACCTGGCCAGCGACTTCGTGCTGCAGGTGTGGCGCACCTTCAAGCTGGCCCCAAGCGGCGAGGACCTGCGCTTCCTAGCCGATTGCTGGCCCGCTGCGGTGCAGGCCCTGCGCCACCTCAAGACCTTTGACGCCAACAACGACGGCCTGCCCGATAACGGCGGCGCCCCGGATCAGACCTTCGATGACTGGCCGCTGCAGGGCGTGAGCGCCTACTGCGGTGCCCTCTGGATCGCCGCCCTGGAGGCCGCCCTGGCCATGGCCCAGCAGCTGCAGCTGGCGCTGGGGCTGGACACCTCCGGGGAGCAGCGGGAATTCAGCGGCTGGCTGGCCCAGAGCCGCGCCAACTTCGACCCGCTGCTCTGGAACGGCGAGTACTACAACATCGATGCCGAGAGCGGCACGCCGGTGGTGATGGCGGATCAGCTCTGCGGCGACTTCTACGCCAGGCTGCTGGGCCTGCCGGCGGTGGTGGCCGACAATCGCGCCCGCAGCGCCCTCAAGGCCGTGAAGGAAGCCTGCTTCGAAGGCTTCCAGGGCGGAACGCTCGGCGTGGCCAACGGACTGCGCCGCGACGGCACACCGCTCGATCCGAACGGAACCCACCCGCTGGAGGTGTGGACGGGCATCAACTTCGGCCTGGCCGCCTACTACCGCCTGATGGACGAAAGCGGCACCGCCTTCGCGATCACCGGCGCCGTGGTGGAGCAGGTGTACAGCGGCGGCCTGCAGTTCCGCACACCGGAGGCGATCACCGGCGTGAACACCTTCCGCGCCTGCCATTACCTGCGGGCGATGGCGATCTGGGCGCTCTGGGCCACCCACACCGACTGGGCGCTGATCCCCGGTGCCGATCGGGAGGTGCAGGCGTGATCAGAACCCTGTGGACCTGGCTGCTGGCCCTGATCCTCGGACTCGGCCTGCTGAGCGCCGCACCGGTTCCGGCCCTGGCGCAGGTCCACGCCCACGCCGATGAAAACGGCACCCCGGTGGTGCGCAGCCTGGAGAGCCTGCGCGATCTGGACTACCAGAGCTGGCAGGCGGTGGCCTACCGCACCGGCCCGATCGGCGGGCCGGTGACCCTGCGGATCGTGGGCTATCCGGGTCGGGTGCGACTGGATCACCCCACCTCCCTGATCGTGCACTCCGGCCGTGGCACCTGGGAGCTGAC
>RFPK01000365.1 GCA_009926195.1 Synechococcaceae bacterium WB4_1_0192
ATCACCCGGGTGCTGCCCTCCACCACGTGGGCATTGGTGATCAGAAGGCCGGAGGGGTCGTAGAGGAAGCCGCTGCCCTGGCCCCGCTCCGTGCGTTGCGAGGGCGGCACCGCGCCGATGCCGGGCTGCAGCCCGAAGAACTGACGCAGCAGCGGATCGTTGAACGGGAAGCCTTGCAGCACCTGCCGCCCAGGCACCAGAACCGTGCGCTCCGTGTCGATGGTCACCACCGCCGGGGCGGCCCGTCGCACCGCCTCCGCCACGAACGACTGGCGCGAGAGCAGTGGCCCTGGCGTGGGCGTTGCCGGAGCCAGGGTCTGGGATTGGGCCAGGGCCGCCTGGGGCAGAGGCACCACGGCGGTGAACAGAGCCAGGGGCAGGGCCCGCACCGCTGCAGACAGCATGCGCATTCCTGATTCAATCGCGGATCTCGACCGTACGCAGAAAGAGCGTTCTGGCCAAGCGGACAGGGCGGTGGGGGTTTCCTCCCCCCTGCTCCCCCCGGCGCGCAGGCCTGCAGGCGAGCGATGATGGACGTGAACGGTGCGCCGGGGCGAGCGGCCCCGCTGGGCATGCCCACAACTCCAGTGCTGAGCGGCAATCCGCTGCTCGCCAAGCTGCTGCCGCTGGTGTATGCAGCCTGCTTTCTGGCCCTGCTGTGGCAGGCCTTCAGGATCATGGGCCGCGGCTACGGCGCCGTCCCGCGCCCCGGGGACCAGGGACGCATGCCCGGCGGTGACCGCACCGGCCGCGTCACCATCCACCCCGAACTGCTGGATGCCGACGGCCAGCTGACCCGCGACGACCTGCTGACGGTGCGTTTCGGCGGCGATCAGGAACCGCCCGCCGGCCCAGGCGACCCCGCCTGATCTCGCCAGGCCCCGTCAACTGGTACAACCGTGGGGTGCTTGTGGACATTGGTGGAGGCTGAGTGGAGCAAAGAACACGGGTTGTGGCTGCTGTGCTCAAGGCCATCAAGCTGCCGCCCCGCTTTCAACTGCGACTGGTCAAGGAGGACCCCGTCCGCCTTGAACTGATCCTCACGCCCGCCTACGGCAAGCAGCCGATCCTGGTTGGACTGGTGGAATCCCAGGATCTCGTGGCGCGTCGCGATCGCGAAGGCCGCATCCCCCGCGACCTGCAGGGCACCTGGGACTGGACGGTCCGCCACGGCAAGGTCAGCACCGGCGGCTGGAACCCTTACCTCAAGGAGGCGCTGCAGACGATGTTCGAAACGGGTCTGCCGGCGATCGTCTATGAGGAAACCACCGGTGAGGCCTATCACCCGGTGGACGGCACCCGCCACGTGCGCTGAATCGGGCGAACCGCCGCGCCACCATGAGCGCTCCGCTGCCGATCGATGCGCTGCTGCCCGAGCTGGTGCAGCGGTTGTCGGCCGGGGCCACCGTGCTGCTGCAGGCGCCGCCAGGTGCCGGCAAGACCACGCGCGCACCGCTGGCCCTGCTGCAGGCCTTGCAGGCCGAACAGGCCACAGGGGCACCACAGCCGCGGCGGCGCATCCTGATGCTCGAACCGCGCCGCCTGGCCGCCAAGGCCGCCGCGGAGCGGCTGGCGGGCGAACTGGGCGAGGCGGTCGGACAGCGCGTCGGCTACAGCGTCCGACTGGAGAGCCGCACCTCTGCCGCCACG
>RFPK01000366.1 GCA_009926195.1 Synechococcaceae bacterium WB4_1_0192
CGATCAGCGCTGGTGGGACTTCTGGCAGCAGCTCCTGACTGGCGGCGACCGAGATGCTGCCGCGCGGCTCATGGTCGAGGCGCTGTACGTCGCGGTGCGGGTGGCGTCCTTTGACCTGGTGCTCGCCTTTCTGCAGCAAGCCCAGCAGCGCCAGACCCTGACGCTCTCGCTCCTGCAGCAGCGCTTCCGGGTGCCGCCGCGCAGGACAACCCTGCCTGATCCCGTGATTCCCCAACACCTGCTGGCCTCCTATGACCACCTCCTCCCCGGTGCCCCGCTCACAGGCGGTGGAAGCGGCCCTGCCGCTGCTGCTCAAGCAGCTGAAACTCGCCCGCTTTCGCAGCCACTGGCAGACGCTCTCCCAGCAGGCTGAGGTCGAGGGCTGGAGCCCCGCACAGTTCCTCTACGCCCTGTGTGAACAGGAGGTCGACCACCGCCAGATCGCACGCCGCCAACGGCTGCTGCGGGATGCCCATCTGCCCTGGCAGAAGGGTCTTGATGGTTTTGACCACCAGCACCTTGAGCCCAAGCACTGGCAGGAGCTGCAGGTGCTCTCCCGCAGCCACACCTGGCTGCTGCAGGCCGAGAACCTGCTGCTGTTTGGCCCCAGCGGCGTGGGCAAAACCCACCTGGCCATCGCCATCACGATGGCGATGATCGAACAAGATCAGGCCTGCCGTTTCTTCCCGGCCACGGCCCTGGTGCAGCTGCTGCAGAAGGCCAAGGCCAGCTTTGAGCTGCCGACCCTGATCCAGAAGCTGGACCGCTACGCCCTGCTGGTGATCGACGACATCTCCTACGTGCGCCGCAGCGAGCTGGAGACATCGGTGCTGTTTGAGCTGATCTGCCACCGCTACGAGCGGCGCTCCCTGCTGGTGACCTCCAACCAGCCATTCCGGGAATGGGACGAGATCTTCCCCAGTGGATCCATGACCGTGGCCGCCGTGGACCGGCTGGTGCACCACTGCCACATCGTGGGGATCAAGGGGGAGAGCTACCGGCAGAGGACAGCAGCAGCAAGGGCTTCTGGCGACGCAGCCAACCCGCCTACGTCATTGACGCGGGGAACATGGCCGTCACGATCGCGGCCAGCACCACTCCGCCCAGAAGAAGCGTTGCGGCAACTAGGCAACTGGCCCTCTCGCCCTGTCAGCGACTGCGGAACCTCGTCTTGATTGACGCGCCGCGACGAGCTGGTCACGATCGCGATCCCAACAGCGTTCTCAGGAATCAGGGACGATCAGGGCGACCGCGTCGACCGGTCAACCAGATTGACGCCACACATCAACCTGATTGACACGGGACACTTGATCGCCAATCAAGGCTCTTCAACTGATCGGCAAGAACGACACCGACCACACCACTGCCTTCAGGCAATGCCACTTCGAAGGGATACCCCTTGACGCGTGATGTCACTGGACAGAACAAAGCCAAGCCAACCTTCGCGTTATAGGCCCTCGGCGAGATCACCAAAGCAGGACGCCTTCCAGCCTGCTCACTACCTGTCTGCGGTGTGAACTCAAGCCAGACCAGGTCGCCCCGATCAGGGACATACGCAGCAGTCACTAAAAGATCTCCGCACCGACAGCTGATCCCGTATCGATCGAGGAATGGAGATTCTCCTCTGAGACCTCTGCCAAGAGATCATCG
>RFPK01000367.1 GCA_009926195.1 Synechococcaceae bacterium WB4_1_0192
AGCACAGCGCCGATGAAGCGCTTGCGCGAGGGGCCCACCAGCAGCGGATACCCCGCTGCCAGCTCTGGCAGCCGCCGCAGCAGCTCCAGGTTCTGCGCGGTGCTCTTGGCGAATCCGAGCCCGGGATCCCAGACGATCTGCTGCGGCCCCACACCGGCGCTCAGGGCCACGGCGGTGGCCGCCTGCAGTTCGGCCCGCACCTCGCTCACCACGTCGGCGTAGTGGGCCAGGCTGTCCATCGTGCTGCTGTCACCACGGCTGTGCATCAGCACATAGGGACAGCCGGCCTGGGCGATCAGCGGCAGCATCGCCGGATCGCGCAGGCTGCCGCCGTGAACACCCGCCGTGCGGTTGCCTCCGCGCACATCATTGATCCAGTCGGCTCCGGCCACAAGAGCCGCCTCCGCCACGGACGCGTCGAACGTGTCAACCGAGACCAGCATCCCGGGGTGCTGAGCCCGCAGCGGACGCAGGGCCTCAAGCACCGGCAGCAACCGCGCCAGTTCCTCGGCGGGACCCACCATCACGGCACCGGGGCGAGTGCTCTGGGCCCCCAGATCCAAGAGATCCGCCCCCTGGGCGAGCAGGCGCCGCGCCTGAGCCATGGCCCGTTGGGGCGTGTCGCACCGACCTCCATCGCTGAAGGAATCGGGGGTGACATTGATCACCCCCATCACCAGCGGAGGCCGGCCGATCCCCGGTGCGACGGCCAGGGGCAGGGCGGTCACAGCCTCAGGTCAGGCCGCAACCGGCAGCTGAAAGTTGGCGATCCGGGCAAAGCCCTCCGGATCGAGGGAGGCGCCGCCCACCAGCACACCATCGATGTCGGTCTGGGCCATCAGCTGATCGATGGTGGCGGGGTTCACCGAACCGCCGTACTGCACCACGACCTCGGGGTAGCCCACCCACTCCCGGATCAGGCCGCAGATGCGGTTGGCCTCGGCGGCTTCGCAGGTCTTGCCGGTGCCGATCGCCCAGATCGGCTCGTAGGCCACGATCAGCCGGGCCGGATCCAGCCCGTCCACCCCCTGCTCCACCTGACGGCGGATCACACGCTCCGCTTCGCCGGCCTCACGCTGGGAATCGCTCTCGCCAACGCACAGGATCGGAATGATGCCGTGCTTCTGAGCGCTGCGGGCACGCAGATTGATCTGCTCGTCGGTCTCGCTGTAGTACTTGCGCGGCTCGCTGTGGCCGACGATCGCGTGGGTCACGCCGTGCTCGAGCAGCATCGGCGCCGAGATCATGCCGGTGAAGGCCCCCTTCTCCTGCCAGTGGATGTTCTGGGCGCTGATCCGCACGCCGCTTCCCTCCAGGGCGGCGCTCAGCGACGCAATCGCGGTGAACGGGGGGGCAAGCACCACTTCGCGGTCGGCCGGGAGATCGGCCACCAGAGGCTTGAAGGCTGCGGCGAACGCCTGCGCTTCCGCGCAGGTCATGTGCATCTTCCAGTTACCGGCGATGACGGCCTTGCCCACAGCGTCCAGAGCGTGATCTCAGCAGACCAACCTAGTGGCTGCCCGGTCCGGCCTCCGGCGGGGGCACCACGCTAAGCCGGCCGGCGAACTCCACCCGATCACCAGGCCGCAGTTTGCGGCCCCGCTGCGTTTCCTGGAAGCCGTTCACCCGCACCTCGCCCCCCTGGATGC
>RFPK01000368.1 GCA_009926195.1 Synechococcaceae bacterium WB4_1_0192
AGTCGGCAAAACGGAACGTTGATGGTCCGCTCGGCCTGGCGGGGCAGTGCGGTGCCGTAGCCCTGCACCACCACGGTGAACACGCGCGAGTCGCTGCGGCCTGACGTAGCGGTCGAAACACGCATGGGCACCTGGCTCCCTGGAGAATGGGCGCGATCATAGGGACATCCCAGCCAATCGGAGCAGGTGCGGCGCTGCAGCCGGGCCGCTGCGCTGCCGCGCCGGTTGTGCTGGATCGGGGCTAGGTTTAGCTGCCGCATCCGTTCGCCAGCGCCAGCAGTCTCTTGACGCAGCTTTCGGCCCCACTAGCCGGTGTCTCCCTGAACACCCCCGATCGTGTTGTCGATGCCTGTGCGCTCGACACGATCCAGCAGGACATGGAGCGTCTCCCCGGCGGCTGTCGTCGCCTGGCCGTGCGGTTGCGCCTGGCTCTCGACCCGCAGTGGCTCTGGGCCGTATTGACCGATTACGACCAGCTCAGCCGGTTCATCCCCAATCTGCAGGCATCCCGTCTGTTGTGGCGTCGCGCCAATGTCGTCGGGCTGGAGCAGGAGGGCGCCCAGACCTTCATGGGCATCCGTTTCAGAGCGCGCGTGCAGCTGGAGCTCACCGAGCATCGTGAGCAGCATCGCCTCAGCTTCGTGATGGCCAAGGGCGACTTCCGCCGTTTTGAAGGGGTCTGGCAGATCGGCAGCGATCCTGCCGGCACCACGCTTCTCTATGAACTCACCGTTCAGGGCTGTGTCGGCATGCCGATCGGCCTGATCGAGCAGCGCCTGCGTGAAGACCTGGCAGCCAACCTGCGCGCCGTGCAGCGTGAAGCCCAGCGTCGAGCCGCTGCATGCGCCTGAGCGCCTGCGGCAGCATCTGAACTGTCGACATAGCCGCAGACCTTGAGGTGCTGCCGGTGGCTTCCGGGGTTGAAATCAGCGAGAGCCAACAGGATTTACTTGCTGCGAGTTAGCTCTGAGAACCCTCTTGACTGTCCTGAAAAAATTTAAAAACCCTGCTCAGTGAGCGAGGTTTGATGAGATACCCCCAAGGGGATTCGAACCCCTGTCGCCTCCGTGAAAGGGAGGTGTCCTAGGCCTCTAGACGATGGGGGCCTGGGATACGGATTGCAGTGACCGAATCACTGGCCTGGTGGGGTCTGGCGCTTGCCGCCCCGCCTCCGATGAGATGAAGTTACGGGGCCGAGGGCCCCTTCGTCAATCAGGCGGCGTCAGCTCGCCCCCTGGCCGTCCCAGACCGGCACGGTGAAGTGGAAGCAGGCCCCCTCGCCGGGCTCGGAAACCACCCAGATGCGCCCCCCGTGCACCTCGGTGATGCGGCGGCACACCGACAGGCCGACGCCAAAGCCCGAGGTGGTGGCGGAGGTCTGGGGCAGGCGTACCCGCTCCAGGAAGATCCGCTCCTGTTCATCGCGGGGGATGCCCGGACCGGAGTCGCAGACGCTCACCTGCAGCCACTGGCTGGTGCGGTGCAGGATCGTCAGCGTCACCTTGCCGCCATCCGGGGTGTACTTGAAGGCGTTCTCCAGCAGGTTGAGCAGCACCTGGCGCATGCGCCGCTGATCGGCGCATACGTCCGGCAGATCGGTCGGGATGTCGGTGATCAGTTCCAGGTCGCGGCCCACCCAGAGCTTTTC
>RFPK01000369.1 GCA_009926195.1 Synechococcaceae bacterium WB4_1_0192
CTACGAGTTGGACCAGGACAAGCCCTCCGCCACGGTCGAGATGGTGCGCGGGTCCGGCGAGGCTGAGACCTTCGTCGGATGCAAGGTCAACACGCTCCAGATCTCCGGCGAGGCCGGCGGCAAGGAGGTGCCCGTTCAGGTGGGCTGGGTCGGGATGTCCAGCTCGGGCAATGGGACGGCGACCAGCCTGTCCCAGAACAGCGGCGTGAACGTCGCCGTCAACCCGAACAGCAACACCTGGACTTGCACTTTCGGCGGCAGCGCTGTTGCTGGGGTCCGGCGGTTCAGCGTCACGCTCAACAACGGCCTCGCCGGGCGCCGCGTGCTCGGCTCGCTGGCGCCCGACAGCGTGGTGGCCGACGGTTTCGCCTCCGTGCAGGCGGAGTTCGAGATCGACTACAACTCGGTCGCGGGCGACACCTACTATGACGCCTGGAAGGCGGGGACCGAGGGCGCCGTGGTCTTCAAGATGGCGGCGACCGCCGATCTCTACGTAGAGATCACCGTCCAGAACGCCCGCGTCACCAGCGTGTCGCGCCCCGCGGCGCGCATGGGCTACATCACCGAGACCGTGCAGCTGATCGGGCAGTCCCGGTCGGGCTCGCCCGGCCTCAAGTTCGTCGTCAAGAACGCCCAGAGCTCCGGGAAGGCCGCATGAACCCGAACCCCACCAGCGCGGCCGCCCTGCTGCGCTCCCGCCCCCCCACCGTCCGCGTGAAGGTCTACCCGAACCCAAACGGAGAGCCGCTGTGGGTCGAGATCACGCGGCTCTCCCCCATCGAGCACGCTGCGGCCTTCGGCCTCGGGCAGGCCATGGCTGGCATGCTCAGCGACGGCCGCGTGGTCCCCACCGTGAGCGACGCGATGCAGGCGCTGGAGCGCGCCCAGACGATCGCCCAGCTCTCTGTGGTGGCCATCGCCGACCAGCCGGAAGGCGGCAACCGCTTCCCCGTGAAGCTGGTGCGCAATGACGATGAGGCGGTGCAGGTGCCGGGAGGCGTCGAGGCGGTGGAGATCACCAGCCTGCTGTCGCAGGCGGACGTGATGGCCATCGCCACCGCAGCTGCCAAGCTGGCCAACGGCGCGGAGGCGGACAGGCAGAGCCTGCCCACCTTTCGCTGAAGGCGACCTCGTGGTCCTGGATGCGCTCGCGCGGCGCTACGGGCAGCTCCCCCACCAGCTGCTGAGCCTCAGCCCGCTGGAGCTGCGCCTGGCCTACGAGGCGGCGCGCGCCGGTGGCGAGGCTGAGCAGCAGGAGGTAGAGCGCGCGAGGCAGGAGGCAGGGCGTGGCCGACGTTGAGCTGAGCTACCGGGTCGAGGACGGTGGGGCCACCCAGGCCACCGCCATGCTCGCCCAATCGCTGGAGAAGCTCCAGCAGGCCCAGCAGGAGCAGGCGGCCCAGGCACGCCTGCATGCGCAGAGCATGCAGCAGGCCGCCGCCGCCATGCTCGAAGAGCAGCGCGCGGCCGAGATGGCGGCTGCCAAGCTGGAGCGGCTCGACCAGGTGCTCCAGCGCCAGAAGATGGGCGGCAAGCTCGCCTCGAAGGACTGGGCCGGCGCCTGGCGCGTGCTGCAGCAGGCGGTGACGCTGGCGGGGGAGTAGGTCGTGATCCTGACCAC
>RFPK01000370.1 GCA_009926195.1 Synechococcaceae bacterium WB4_1_0192
TGGTCCAAAGGCCTCTGCAGGAAGGCCTTGACCTGCTCGTCGAGGCCCTGACAGATCCGGCTCACCTCCGATTTGGAGATGCCGCTGGCTCCGCCCAGCGCCTCTACCAGGGCATCCACCTTGCGGGTGGAGATGCCGCCGGTGTAGGCCTCCATCACCACGGCGTAGAGGGCTTTGTCGACCCGGCGGCGCGGTTCGAGCCAGTTGGGGAAGAAGCTGCCTTGCCTGAGTTTGGGGATGGCCAGGGTGAGGTCGCCCACCTGGGTCGTGAGCACCCGCTCGCGGTAGCCGTTGCGGTGGGTGGAGCGCTCCTCTGGCCGGCGCTCATGGAGCTGAGCACCGATGGCGGCAGAAACCTCAGCCTCCAGCAGGTCGTGGAAGCCCCGGCGCACGATCTCAGGGATCAGGGCGCCAGCGGTGGTGCCCTCCATGAGCTGAGCCAGCTCGGAGGCGCCACTATGGGTGAGGGTCATGGTCTGTGTTCGGTTTGGTGGTAGTGCTCCGAACAGGGTCACAGACCGGCCCACCCATTGCCACAGCTGAGAAGTGAGGTAGGCGAGCCATCAGCCCCGGCTACGCCGGGGCTGATCCCCCCGAGTTACACCACTTGCAGGGACGCCGCTAGGGCAAGTTTGTCGCCGACCTCTGCCAGGTCCTCGTGGTGACACAGTCGATCCGTCACCACTGGCAGTGGCAGTTCGGGGGCATGCATGCCCAGGAGGAAATGACCTTGATCAAGCTGGAGCAGAACAACGCCAGGTGCAAGAAGCTCTCAGAGGAAGCAGACCTAGAGAAGGCGATGTTCGAGCATGAAATCTCTTCCAGCGGAATGATCAACCACTTAGATGCCACGCCCTATCACGTACCGTCCTGGCTCATACGCATGCGCAACCTTCAGAAAACCTTGACGATGGTCCGGAACCTGCTGGATTCCGGCTTAAAGTGCAGGATCAGGATCTGCAGGAAGCATGCCATCTAATCCGCACACTGCGGCTGCGGGTGGCAAAGGCCGCAGGGGAGCTGCTCGAAGCCGGTGAGCTGCGGGGGAGGAGGAATGAGCGGCGTAGGAAAGCGGCAGCGCGGATCAGCACCAGAGTTATGCAATGCGTGCATAGATCCACTGGTCTAAGGGTGACAATCCGTCGACGGGTCTGCTGTTCTGCCACCCCGGGTGCAGACTGGCGTGGTACTGCTTCTGAGCATAGGCATTTATAGCATCTAGGTTGAACTGATAAGGCCTCGGCCAGGAACTGATGGCCCAGGCCAGGCTCTTGGGCTCGGAGCAGCGGGCCGCAGGGTCGAGATCATCTCTCGCAGGTGGATAGGACCCAGCACCCTCAGCCGTACTGCTCTGTAGACCCTTCATGCTTAGTACTGGGAGCACATGTTTGTCGGGTGCGGTGGTTGGAAATCCTCAGAGGTCCGATGGGATCCCCCAGCCATGAGCCGATGCTTTCCACCCTCTGTCTTCCAGTTCTGCCGTGATCACCTGGGCTGGAGCCTGGAGTCGCCCGAGGGGCCTGAGCGGCTGTCGGTGGATCTGGAGCTGCTGGTGGAGCTCCGCCGCACCACCGGCTTGAGCGCCGCCGGGATCTGCAGCTGCTGATCGGCCCAGTG
>RFPK01000038.1 GCA_009926195.1 Synechococcaceae bacterium WB4_1_0192
TGTGATAATTTCTTTCTCGCCGGGGCGTAGCGCAGCTTGGTAGCGCACCACTTTGGGGTAGTGGGGGTCGTGGGTTCAAATCCCGCCGCTCCGATTGATCAGACCGGTTCCAATCCAACCCCCGACCGCTTCACCCCGAAGCGGTTTTTTTATGGCTATGAGACAAATCAGCCCAGGACGATCCGGTGGCCGTTGCAGCAGACCTACAGCCACGCCCTGCCTAAGCTTGAAGCTATGCAACGGACGGATCTGCTGATCGCCTTTCTGGCCTGTGGCGCTGCCGTCGGCACGCTGCTGGCCTGGCTCTGGGCCTCGATGAGCGACCAGCGCTGACCATCCAGGCGGCTAACGCGTGAACGGCATGCCAGTGACGACCACGCCACCGATCAGTGGCCAGGAAGCGGAGATCCTGGCGCTGATGCAGCAGCGGCGGCCATCAAGCCTGACGCCGCACACGGCACCGCTGGCCACGCTCGCTTCGGCCTTCGCCTGCGCGCTGCACATGCATCAGCCAGTGATCCCGGCGGGGGCCAAGGGGGAGCTGATCTCCCATCTCCAGTACATGCTCGATCACCCGGGCATGGCCGACCACCACAACGCCGAACCGTTCGCCCACTGCTACCGGCGCCTGGCGGACATGCTGCCGCAGCTGATCAGCGAAGGCTGCGAGCCGCGGATCATGCTCGATTACTCGGGCACCCTGCTCTGGGGATTCGAGCAGATGGATCGCCAGGACATCCTCGCCGCCCTACGGCGCCTGGCCTGTGACCCCTTGCTGCAACCCCATGTGGAGTGGCTGGGCACGTTCTGGGGGCATGCGGTGGCCTCATCGACCCCGGTGCCGGATCTGAAGCTGCAGATCCTGGCCTGGCAGCACCACTTCGCCGCCCTGTTCGGTCGTGAAGCCCTGCAGCGGGTCAAGGGCTTCTCCCTGCCGGAAATGCACCTGCCCAACCACCCGGACACCCTGCACGCCCTGGTGAAGGCCCTTGGGGACTGCGGCTACCGCTGGCTGCTGGTGCAGGAGCACAGCGTCGAGAACCACGATGGCAGATCCAGGCGGTGCAGCAGCACAGGCTCTGGCAGCGGATCAGCGGCCCAGCCAATCCGCAGGCCGTGACAGACGCCATCGCCGCCCTGCAGGCCGAAGACCCTGGATTCTCGATGGCCGGCGCCAGCTGGACCAACAACCTGAGCTGGGTGGAGGGCTACGCCAACGTGCTTGAACCGATGCAGGAGCTCAGCGCGGCCTTCCACCAACGCTTTGATGCACGGGTGGCCAGGGATCCGAGCGTGACCGCAAGCCCCTGTTACCAGCAGGCACTCCTGCACCTGCTGCTGCTCGAAACCAGCTGCTTTCGCTACTGGGGACAGGGGGTCTGGACGGAGCATGCCCGCACGCTCCACAGGCGGGGCCTGGCGCTGCTGCAACGGGACTGACGGGACTGCACGATGACGGGGACCGAGATGCCGCGCTTCCTGGCGGTGCAGGTGGGCGACGTGGTGGCGGTGCAGGCCGGCGGAACCTGGTGGCTGGGGCAGGTGATCCATGCCGAGGGAGGGGCCCGCAGCAACGCGAACACGCTGTTTCAGATTGCCTGCGTGGACAGCGGCGTGATCCGCACCGTCAATGCCGATGCGGTGCTTGAGATTCTGGAGGCGGCCCCACCGGTGGCGGGATCAGCTCCGCTCGAGCCGGCGCACGATCACGGCCATCAGGGCCAGCGAACCGGCCAGGGCAATCAGGAGGGCGATCGTCATGGCTGCTGAGACGTTGGGCGCCGATTCTGCCGCCCTCCTGTTCGTCTATGGCAGCCTGATGCGCGGTCAGCCCGAGCACGGCCGCCTGGCCGGGTGCTCCTGGCAGGGCCCTGGCGAACTCGCGGGCCTGACACTGCATGATCTCGGACCGTTTCCGATGGCCGTGCCCAGTGACGATCCACTGCATCGCCTGCACGGCGAGCTCTACCGCGTGAATGCCGGCCAACTGGCGGCGTTGGATCGCTACGAGGGAGCGCCCCGTCTGTATGAGCGCCAGCGCCGCACCCTGACGGATGGGCGGACGGCATGGGTCTACGTGGGGCGGCCTCGGCAGGTGCGCCACGCACCGGTGCTTGGCGATGGCCGCTGGCTCGGTCGACGGGATGATCGGCGACTCTGAGACAGGTCCAGACGACGGCTCAGGCTGCGCCCACCAGCCAGCGACCGATCCCGGCCAGCAGCAGCGCCAGCGTCGAAGCCGCCAGCCAGGCGCTGCGGTGGTTGGCCAACAGCCGCCGCAGGACCACCACGGCGGCCGCCAGACCGAACAGCACCACGACGCTCTGGCAGAAGGCGATCACATGGGCGTCGGCTCGCCAGGCAGGCAGCTGCGCCAGCCAATCGCCGCGGCCGACGGCGGCCAGGGGTGAGAGGCTGACCGGCACCAGAGCACCGGCCTCTGCCATGCCGATCGGCAGATGGCGGGCCAGCAGCAGAGCCCAGACCAGCGGCAGCAGGCCGTAGAGCGTGCGGCGCAGGCGCGGTGCCGTGAAAAAGGGCCGCGCCAGCAGAAACAGCGCCGATGGCAGCGCCAGGGCAAGGGCGGCGACAGCCAGGCGCGGCAACAGCGGCCCCACCACCAGGCTGTCGGGCGCCAGCGGCAGCCCCCCCAGGAGCCGATGCCAGTGGTGCAGGCAGAGATCACCGGAGAGCACCAGGATCAGGCCCGGTTCCGCCAGGGGTGTCTCCATCTCGCGCTGCAGATCGGCAGCGGGGGGCCGCAGCGCCAGCTGCACGGACCGGTGCGGGCAGGCCTGGGCGCAGGTGAGGCAGAGCACGCAGTTGCGGTTGTCGCTGAGATGGGCCGGGTGGGTGCCGAGCGGGCAGCCTGCGGTGGCCAGGCCCTCGCCATCGGCTGGACCACCCTTGAAGCAGGCGTAGCTGCTGCAGCTACCGCTGCAGGTGCCCACCTGGGCGCGCAACTCCACGACCGCCAGCTTGGCGAAGAGACCATTCATGCCCCCCACCGGGCAGAGATGGCGACACCAGAACCGCTTCTCGAAGCGCAGCGAACCGATCACGGCACCAGCGGTGATCAGCAGCAGCAGGCAACTGCTCAGCCAAGCGGTGTTCTGAAGGTTCCAGACCTCCTCCCAGAGCAGGATCGCGGCAAAGCCTGCCGCCAGCAGGGGCGAGGCCCAGTCATCGCTGTTGCCGCGCGGCCAGCGGGCCGGCTGCCAACCGAGGAGGCGGGCGGTGCGCTGGACGATCTCACCCCAGACCATGAACGGGCAGATGGCGCACCAGAGCCGGCCCACGAGCGGAAAACCGAGCAGGATCAGGGGCCACCACCAGGCCCAGAACAGGATCAGGGCACCGTTGTGGGCGCGGTCCTGTGGGCCGAACCACAGCCAGAGATTGACCAGCACGAACAGCCAGCTCACCAGGCCGTACAGCAGCGCATTCCAGAGCCAGGGCGCACGCATCCACTCGCGCAGCTGTGGCTTCCAGCGCCAGAGATCGAAGCGGTAGCGCTGCTGGCGCGGCGAGGTCCAGAACACATCCTCCGGCAGCAGCATCGGCCAGCCGGCCTCGGCCTTGTCTGAACCGCCGTTGAGCTGCTCCTGGCGCCGCACCTGCTGGAGGGCCCGGTAAATCAGGGTTTCCAGCTCACGCAGGTTGTTCGGGAAGTCGTAGCTCTGCAGCCGCTTGACCACCGCCTCAGGCACCTCCGGCGGGCGGGGCCAACCCAGCTTGCGGCTGCGCTGACGCACGCCATAACGCAACCACTCCCCCAGGTCCTGGCGACGCACCCGCAGAGGCGGCACACGGATCAACCGGCAGATGCGATCGAACGACGGCATCGCCTGCTCGGCCGTGAAGAACACACGACCGCTGAACTGACGCCAGGAGCCGTCGGCGCCGACGGGCCGCCACTGCCCGGTCTGGGCCAGATGCAGGAGCAGGGGCCGCAGCTCGGGGGCCACCTGATCCAGCTTGTCGATCAGCAGGGCGCCCCCACCCAGCAGCTCCAGCAACGGTCGCTCCCCCTCACCGGCACCGCCATTGCCGCTGGCAGTCGAACCGAACAGGTCGGCGCCATCAGGCCGGAGCAGGGCCCCATCGAGCCGCAGCATCAGCTGGTGACGGGCCACCGAACCGAAATGAATCAGGGCGGCGAGGTTGTCCTTTTCCAGGCCCGGCTCACCGCTGATCAGCACCGGCCGCGCCTCGGCATCGGCGGCAGCCTGGCGAGCCGCCTCCCGCAGGCTGCGGGCATAGCGGCTGCTGCCGACCACGCCACGGCGGGCGCGGCCCACCAGAAACGGGGCCAGCCGCAACAGCTCAGGGGCAGTGGGCGAAGGAGCGGTGCTCATCCAGCGATTGTGATCGGCCCAGACCGATTCGGCGCTGGCGGCAGCGGCTAGCAGCAGCGGTCGATACTGGCCACCTTGCCGGAACCACCCCCGCAGCAGCCATGGCCCTCACCCTTTACGGCGGCGCCCGCAGTCGTGCCTCGATGCCGCGCTGGTACATGGAGGAGCGGGGCATTGCCTACAGCTGGCAGCAGCTGGACATGGAGGCCGGTGAGCATCGCCAGCCGCCGTTCACCACCATCAACCCCTTCGGCAAGGTTCCAGCCCTGGTGGAGGAGGCTCCCGAGCTGCCCGGCGGAAGCGTGCAGCTGTTCGAGAGCGGAGCGATCCTGCTGTACCTGGCGGAGCGCCACGGCGGCGAATGCCAGAGCGCGGCAGAGCGGGGCCTGGCCCAGCAGTGGGTGCTGTTCGCCAATGCCACCCTGGCCACGGCCCTGTTCGTGCCGAGCAACCGCGAACGGGAATTCCCGAGGCTGATGACGGTGCTGGATGGTCTGCTGGCCGGTGGGCGCCCGCTGATCGGTGAGCGCTGGGGCGTAGCCGACTGCGCCGTCCATGCCTACCTGGCCTATCTGCCGATCTTCTTCCCCCAGATCGACCTGAGCCCTTACCCGAACGTGCAGGCGACGATCGCCGCCACGCAGCAGCGCCCCGCCTACCAGCGGGTGATGCGTCAGCGGTGAGCGCCGCCATCGCCGCAGGGCCGGGCAGGGCCAGGCTGGACTGGCGCGGCCACCGGCTGGAGCTGCTGCCACAGCGCGCCGTGTGGGACCCGGAGCAGAAGCTGCTGCTGCTGGCGGATGTGCACCTGGGCAAGGCTGAAACCTTTCAGGCCGCTGGCATCCCGCTGCCGAGCGACGGGGACGGCGGCAACCTCAACCGTCTGCTGGCGCTGGCCCATGGGCTGGCACCGGAGCGGGTGGTCGTGCTGGGCGACCTGATCCACAGCCGCCTTGGGCTGACGGTGGAGCTGCGCCAGGCCCTTGCCGCGCTGCCGGAGCTGCTCGGCTGCCGACTGCAACTCGTGGGCGGCAATCACGATGCGGGCAGTTGGCTCGATGGCCTGCCGGCCGAACCGGCGCAGGCGATCGGGCCGCTCTGGCTGAGCCATGAGCCCGGGCAGCCGCCAGCGCCGGACCTGCTCAACCTGTGCGGCCACCTGCATCCCGTGGCGGTGCTGGGGCAAGGCGCTGATCGACTGCGACTGCCCTGCTTCGCGCTCGATCCCCAGGCGGGTCAGCTCCAGCTGCCGGCCTATGGCGATCTCACCGGCGGTCACCCCTGCCCGCCAACGTTGCGGCGCTGGGTGATCGCGGACGATCAGGTGCTGGCACTGCCCTGAACCAACGCCCTGAGCCAAGGCCCTGAGCCAGGGCCGACCGATCCACCAGGCGGATCTGCGGATGGGTCGCCGTAGATTTGCATGACCGCGCCGATGCCGGTGAACCGCGCAACACCGCCACCGCTCGCCGCAGCCCGGGTGCCGCAACCTGCAGCGCCTGAGCAGCAGGACCAACGGCCATGGTGGCGGCGCAAGCGCTGGCTGAGCATCGGTGTGCCGGTGAGCACGCTGGCGTTCCTGGTGGCGATCGCCCCGCCGCTGCCCCCCGGCAGCCAACCGGCGCCCATCAGCCAGAACAAGGCAGCGTCCGACGCGGTGTTCCGCTACCGGCCGGATGATGCCGTCTTCGCGCTGGACATTGACCCGCGCAAGGTGCGCTTCGACCTGCTGGAGGGATGGGATCGGGAGCAGGAAGCCTTCAGGGACTCAGCGGCCCTGGCCTACATCTCAGGGCCGATGTACGAGCGGCACGTCAACAACAGCGGCCAGGAGATCACGGTCCCTCTTGGCGACATCAAGCTGGGCGCCCGCGTCTGGCGAGGCCGCAATCGCACGGCATCACGCCAGCGGGCCTTCGTCGGCATCCGCCACGACGGCCGCGTCGATTTCGGCTACGGCGAACTCACACCGCAGCGCGCGGCCCTCTACGACACCTTCATCGGCGGCCTGCACAGCGTTTACAACGACCTCGAGGCACCACCACCGGAGTATCGCGGCGCCTACAGCATCTCGATGGGCCAGCAGATCCGTTACTACCTGCCGCGGATCCGCATGCTGATCGGCCTGCGCAGCGATGGGCGACTGGAGGTGCTGATGAGCCGCGACGGCCTGACCCTGGAGCAGACGCGTGCCCTGGCACGACAGCGCGGTCTGCGGGCCGCCTACATGCCAGACCATGCCTCCAAGAGCCGCTTCATCATCCCGGGGCAGAAAGGGTTCAGCCAGGAGGATGCCAACTGGATCAGCGGCGGCGCGACCAGCTTCGTGCATGTGCCCTACATGCTGCGGCTGAGCGAGCGCGCCGTGCCCCTGCGGGGCGATCTGCTGGCCAGCCTGACGCCACGACTGGGGAATCAGGGTTGCGGAAACCCACTGCAGTGCGGTCAGACCCTGGGCTCGCAGATCCTCGATCGGGCCCTGGCCGGCCTCAACCGGCTGATGGAGCAAGGCGTTGAACCGGTGGCGCGGCTGATCTGGGGGCCGCGGGGTGGCTCGGATCCCAGCCGCACCACGCTGCGCTCACCGCTGCGCGAACCGCCGATCACGGCCGATCCGATGGCGCTGCGGGAACTGCAACGCAGCGAAGACCATGGCGTTTCGAGTGAGGAAGCCATCCCGCTGGTGCCGGACCTGCCACCACCTCTGGTGTTGCAGGAGGGGCAGGATCTGCCCGCCGACCCGGAGGCGATCCAGGCTGAGGGGCAGCCAGAGGGGAGTGAACCCCAGGCTGAGCAGAGCGTGGTGCCAGCCCAGGAGCCTGGCAACGGCAATGGCGGGATGCCTGTGGTCCCGCCCCCTCCGCCGCTGCCACCACCGCAGCCCTGAGCGGCTCAGACGGCTGAGGCCAGGGCGCGCACCACATCACCACGGGTGAGCACACCCACAGGCCGGCCGGCCCCATCCAGGGCGAACAGGCGCTGGGTGCCTCCTTCGTGCAACTGGCGAGCAGCGGCGGGCAAGGCGAGCTCAGCGGCACAGGTGTGAGGGTGTCGGCTCATCACATCTCCGACGGTGCTGCCGAGCACCTGATGCACCTCGCGATCCCAGTTGAGCGGGTTGCGCAGGTAGATCACCGCATCAAGCAGCATCACGTAGGGGCCGGCATCAAAGCCGCTCTCACGCACCATCAGATCCTGCTCGGTGAGTTCACCCACCAGGACTCCGCCGGCATCCACCACAGCGAGGGCACTGATGTGGTGATCGCTCATCAGCTGCACCGCCTCCTGCAGCGGCGTCCCGGCACTGACCTGGCGCACCGGCGAACTCATCACTTCGCTGACGCGGCGTTCGACGACCATGGCGGACTGGCGGATGGCCACATTGTGTACTGCCGGAACGACGTGATCCTGGCCCTTGCCGCGGGCTGGAGCGACCTGGCCTGGTGGCTGCTTCTGCTGGCGGGGCTGAGCGATGCCGCCGACGGCTGGCTCGCCCGCCGTGCCGGCGGTGGCTCGGTCTGGGGAGCGCGGCTGGATCCGCTCACCGACAAGATCCTGATTCTGGCGCCCCTGCTGTGGCTGGCAGCCAAGGCGGTGCTGCCCCTGTGGGCGATCTGGTTGCTGCTGGCCCGGGAGCTGCTGATCTCCGGCTGGCGGGCCGGCCAGGGCAGCGGAGGCCCCGCCTCCTGGAGCGGCAAGGCCAAGACGATCCTGCAATTCAGCGCCCTGCTGCTGTTGCTCTGGCCGAACGATTGGGGTGCGACGCTCGGCGGACCCGGCAGTTTCGGACTGCCGGGCCTGCTGCATCTGCTGGGCTACTGGCTGTTCTGGCCTTCACTGCTGCTGGCACTGAGCTCCGCCGTGGGCTACATGCGCCGCCGCTAAGCGACTGCTGAGCGACTGCTGAGCGACTGCTGGGCAGAAAGGGCTCAACCGATCAGGGCCGCATCGCCGCTGAAATCCGGGCTGGTCGGCAGGCGCAGGGCGTAGTCGTTGGCGTAGCTGTCCGCCAGGGAGCGCTCCACGTCGTAGGCGGGTGACCAGGCCAGTTCCGTCTGCACCCGGGTGATGTCGGTGAGGAAGTGGGCCAGGCGCAGCGGGAAGGCCTTGCGGGCCTTCTTGTCGAGGCCACTGGGATCGAAGCTGCGGATCTCCACGGCCTCGGGATCCTTGCCGCAGGCGCGGGCCGCAGCGGCCACCAGGCCGCGGAACGTGATTCCCTGCGCGCTGCTGCAGTTGTAAATGCGATTGGCTGCGGCATCGACACCGATGCTGCGGGCCATCGCCGCGGCCAGATCGTTCACGTGGCCCAGCTGCGTGATCGTGCTGCCATCGCCGGGCAGGGGCACGGGCCGTCCATGCACGATCCGATCGAAGAACCAGCTCTCCACGGGGTTGTAATTGCCGGCCCCGACGATGTAGGTCGGCCGGAAGCTGGTGAAGGGGATCTTCTCGGAACGCAACCAGGCCTCGGTATCCAGCTTGCCGCTGTGTCGACTCCGGGGATCGGTGGGCGACTCCTCATGCAGGGGCCAGAGCTCGCTGTCGGCATAGACCCCGGCCGAACTGACATACACGAAGCGATGGTCCGGAGCACCGGTGCGCTCCAGCACAGCGCGGCTGTCGTCAACGGTGCGACCGGAACTGTCGACGATCACATCGAAATGGCGACCCTCCAGCACCGCCAGGCCCTCAGCCGTGGCGCGATCACCGGACAGATGTTCGACACCGGCGGGGACCGGATTGCGGCCGCGTGTGAACAGGGTGAGCGCGTGGCCCTCGGCAAGCAGCTGCGCCACCAACGGCCGTCCGACAAAGCGGGTGCCGCCCATCACCAGGATCTTCACGCCAGAGCCCTTGAACTGGGCGCCATTCAAACCGCCAGGGTGCTGCGCTGCCGGGATGCGGAGGGAGCGGGCCGCGCCGCACACTGGGGAAGCGAACTGCCGTGCGATCCGCACAACCGATGGAGCTGGCGCGATGAAGCTGCCGCAGCGCTGGACCGCCCAACCGGCGAGCCATGGGATCAGCGGCGGCTATCGCCACTTCCAGCTGCTGGGAGAGCAGGGCAAGGGGCCCGAGCGCGCCGCCCGGCTGGAAGCGGTGCTGGAGCGGGGCGTGCGTCTGGTGGTGCCCCTGCGCGATCTGCGCGACCGGCGGCTCTGGCAGCCTGGCTGGCAGTCGTTGCGTGCCACCGCCGCCATGCAGATCATCCCCGCCATCGACCTGCTGGACGGTCAGTGCGTGCGCCTGCACCAGGGCGACTACGACCAGGTGACCCGGTTCAGCAGCGACCCGGTGGCGCAGGCCCTCGACTGGCAGCGCCAAGGGGCAGAGCGCCTGCATCTGGTGGACCTCGACGGCGCCCGGACCGGTCAACCCGTCAACGATCAGGTGATCAAGGCGATCACCGCCGCCCTCAGCATCCCGGTGCAGCTCGGTGGTGGGGTGCGCAGCGCCGAACGGGCCGAAGAGCTGCTGGCCAGCGGTCTGGATCGCGTCATCCTCGGCACGGTGGCGATCGAGAAACCGGATCTGGTGGACGCTCTGGCCAGCCGGCATCCCGGCCGGGTCGTGGTGGGCATCGACGCCAAGGACGGCCTGGTGGCCACGCGGGGCTGGATTGAGACCAGCACGGTGCAGGCCACCGATCTGGCCCGGCGCTTCGCCGCCAGCGGCGTGGCGGCGATCATCAGCACCGATATCGCCACCGATGGCACCCTGGCGGGCCCGAACCTCGAGGCCTTGCGCGCGATGGCTGAAGCCTCCAGTGTGCCGGTAATCGCTTCCGGTGGGATCGGCACCCTTGAAGACATCCTCTCGCTGCTGACGATCGCGCCGCTGGGGGTGAATGGCGTGATCGTGGGCCGAGCCCTCTACGACGGCACGGTCAATCTGGGCGAGGCGCTGCAGGCGGTTGGTCCGGAGCGGGTCCAGGACGCACTCACTTCGCCCAAGCGCTCTATAACGGTGTGAGCAACTCCGCCACGCGTGCCCGTCACCGGAGCGAGCCAGCCAGCCACCAGCCCCGGCGGAGCCCATGGCCTCGAGGGGGCCTACCTTCGCTGCCGCAACCTCGGCATGCGGCTCTCACGGCAGCGACGCATGGTGCTCGAACTGCTCTGGGATGAGAAGGATCACCTGAGCGCCCGCGACATCTTTGAGCGACTCAATGCCCGTGGCCGCAACATCGGTCACACCTCCGTGTATCAGAACCTGGAGGCTCTGCAGAGCGCCGGCGTGATCGAGTGTCTCGACCGCGCCACCGGGCGGCTGTATGGGTATCGGAGCGATCCCCACAGCCACCTCACCTGCCTCGACTCCGGCACGATCCAGGACCTCGACGTGGAGCTGCCGGCCGAACTGCTGCAGCAGATCGAACGCGCCACGGGCTACCGGATCGAGAGCTACACCCTCAGCCTGTGTGGCCGTCGTCAGGACTGAGCCTGGGCTGTCACGCCCTGTAGGGATATGAAGGCAGGGGCTGGAACCATCGAACGGAGGCCATTAGCTTGACGCCACCAGCGTCATCGCCGAAGCCTCCAACCAGGGCAGCTCCGACCTTGGGAGCTCCGACCATGGGAGCTCAATCCGGGTTCCCTATTCCGCCGCGCCTGCCAACGCCACTGAAACCGTCGCCGTGACCGTCGCCCTGACCGAGGCCAAGGCCGCCCCGCAGCTGCTGATTCTGGCCGAACCGCTGCTGCGGGAGGGGCTGCTGAGGATCCTGGGCGGAGAGAGAGACAACGGAGAGTGGGTTGGGACTGACAGCCGCAGATACGGGCTCCACACCGCACCCGAACAGCTGCAGGGCAGCGCACAGCTGGTGATCTGGGGCGTCCCGGCGGCGATGCCGGAGCCGACGCTGCTGCGGGAGCTGATGCTGCTGCGGGAACGCTGGCAGCCGGCGCCGCTGCTGCTGCTGCTGCCCGGCGAAAGCCAGTACCCCCACGACTGGCTGCTGCAGTTGCCCGCCGAAGGGCTTCTGCAGCAGGCCGAACCAAGTGAGATCTGCAGTGGCGTGAGCACCCTGCTGGCGGGTGGTCGCGTGCTGGAGCTGCGGCCCCTGCAGACCGAGGCGGCGCCGCAGCTGCAGCGGATCAGGCAGCGAGGGCTGGGTTGAGTCGGTAGCCAAGGCCGTACACGGTTTCGATCAGATCGGGAGCGGCACCGGCCGCCGTGAGCTTGCTGCGCAGGTTGCGCATGTGGGCCTTGATCGTTTCCTCACCCACATCACGGCGGCCATCGGCGCTGGCATCGAGCAGCTGC
>RFPK01000371.1 GCA_009926195.1 Synechococcaceae bacterium WB4_1_0192
CCACCGCCAGCGGCGCCACCTCACCCCAGCCCACGGCCCGGCCGGCATCCTCCAGGCGCAGCAGCCAGCCGCGCCGGCCGCGGAGCACCCCCTGGGCCGTGTGCAGCGGCGCCGGCAACGCGAAGGCGAAGGCGCGCCACTGCAGCCGCAGCACCGCTCCCATCAGCCGGTCGGCAGCAGCCCCGGCCACAGCCGCCCCAGGGCCGGGGCCAGCGCCAGACCCGCGGCCAGACCCAGGCCGCTCAGGGCCTGGAAGCGCAGGGCCAGGAACTTGCTGCCGGCGATCCGCGCCGGCTGGTCGTGGCAGACCGCCACCAGGGCGATCAGGGCCCGGGCCGGCGGCAGGCCGATCACCCCCAGCAGCGCCGTCAGCGGCCAGCGGCCCAGCAGCACCGGCGCCCACTGCAGCGCCAGGCTGCCGGCCACGAACCAGGGCACCAGCGCCGCGGCCCGGGCGGTGCCGAGCCGCACCACCGGCGAGCGCTTGCCGTGGGCCGCGTCCTCCGCCACCTGGTGGAAGTGGGAACAGAACAGCACCAGGGTGGTGGCCAGCGCGGGGCCTGAGCCGAGCAGCAGAGCCGGCCGCCAGGGCACCGCCTGCACGCCTGCCGGCCCCAGGGCCAGCAGGCCGGCGGCGGTGGCCAGCGGCCCGAAGGCAAGCCAGCAGAGCGGTTCACCCAGGCCGCGATAGCCGAGGCGGAACGGCGGCCCCTGGTAGGCGTAGCCGATGCCGCAGCAGGCCAGCACCAGCGCCAGCACCAGCGGCGTGCTGCGCAGGGCCACCAGCGCCATCAGCACCAGGCCCGCCACCAGGGCGCCATTGGCCAGCAGCGCCACCCGGTCGCGGCGACCCAGCAGATTGACCACCGAATGGGGCTTGCCGTGGGTGTCGACACCGGTGTCGGCATCAAAGACATCATTGGCCAGGTTTTCCCAGGCCAGCAGCAGCACCGCCGCCAGCAGGAACAGGGCCAGCTGCAGCGGCCGCACCGGCAGCCCCTGGCCGAGGCGCCAGCCGGCCGCCAGCAGCACCGGCATCACCGCCACGGCATACATCGGCCACTTGATGGCCGCCTTCCACAGGCGTCGCCGCTCGGCGGCGGCGTGAAGGCTTGCGACGACCTGGGGCTCGGACGCGGGCAGCGACAACTGGCGGCGCGGGAAGGCCCATACATTTGAGCAGCCGCTTCGGCCCATCCCCGGTGCAGGCCCCCGCCACCATCACAACCGGCATCACATCCGGCCTCACAACCGACGGCGCGATCAGCTTCGATGAGCTGTTGGCGGCCGCGGCCGATGGCGCCCGTCAGCTCGATGGTGAGGGCGTGCTGAGCCTGGCACTGCCGCTGCCGGCTCGGGACCCCCTGGCCCTGCTGAATCAACTCGAGGACGGCGAGCGCTTCCGCTTCCTCTGGGATGGCGCGCCCGGTCTCTGCCTGGCGGCCAGCGGCCGCACCAACAGCCTGGAGCTGAGCGGACCGCGCCGGTTCGAACTGGCCCAGCGCTTCAGCGCCATCAGCCTCAGCCGTCTGGCCACACCCCAGAGCTGCCCGCCCCTGGCCCGGCCGCGGGTGCTGCTCGCCTTCTCCTTC
>RFPK01000372.1 GCA_009926195.1 Synechococcaceae bacterium WB4_1_0192
TGTTCTGCCCGGCCGTGGTCTGGCTGTTGAGGTCCCTGGCATTGAGCATGCCGTTGCGTACATGGCTGAACCAATCGGCCAGCGCCTGCCGCTGTGGGGTGCTCAGAAACTCCAGCGGGCTGCTGAACCTGCCATCGGCGCTCCAGCCCATGCCGCGGATTGGCTGGGGCAGATGCACGGCCGGACAGAACAGGGTGCTCGGCGAGCTGAAGCCGATCACATTGCCTTCCAGGCTGAACACATAGATCACCTCCCAGGGATTGCGGCCCTCCGGATGGGCGGAGATGGCGGTGCTGCCATCGGGCAGGGAGCTGGCCAGGCTGCGGGAGAACGGGCCCACCGCATCGTCCTGTAGGTCGGTCTGCTCCAGCAGGGCCACCCGCTGTGCTTCCACCCGCAGGCCGAACATCTCCCAGAGGCCGAGGCAGGCCATGCCGCCGAACAGTTCCTCCAGCAGGGCATCGCGGGTGGGGTAGCGGGAGTTGAGCACCGCCTGCTCGAACTGCAGCGCCCGCGACCAGGGCGACGGCAGCGCGTTCACCCGGGTGGTGGACACCTCATAAACGAGGCTCTTGGCAATGGTGCCGAGGCTCTGCTGATCACGGGGCTGCCATTCGCCGGCGCGGGCTCCACCGGCCAGTGGCGGATCGGTCTTCGGAAACCAGGGAATCTGAACGATGTCCTGCGGCTGCGAGGAGGTCATGGCGTCAGGGTGTGATCAGAACGGCGGCGACGGGGTGATGGTGGGGCGTGGTGTCGGCTAGAGCACAAGTTTCCAGAGACAATCCGCCAGGCCTGCCATGCCGCGATGGCTGATCGCATTGGCGCTGAGGCGATCCATCCGCACCTTGATGCGTTCAACGGTGTCGGCCGAGCCGGAGCGATTGGGCCGCGCCTTGCCTTGCACAACGCGATTCAGGGCGTTGATGTAGTAGTCGCTGACCGTCAGCAGCGAAGGTGTGAACAGTTCCTGGCGGAAGTTGCTGCCGCCGAGGTTGCTCGAGATCTGGTTCAGCCACTGCAGCAGCGTGTCGCAGTACTGATCGATGGCGTTCTGAATCGACAGCCCCTCCTTGTCGCGGATGGGGGGGCGGCCGCCGCGGCTGTTGGCGTTGGTGCTGGCCTTGAGGGAGAAGAAGCGCCGGGCCCAGGGGGCACCGCTCAGGAAGGTGGGCATCGACACCTTCTGGGCGTCGTTGATCTCACGGCTGAAGTTGTTGCGCCAGGCCACGGCGAAACGGGCGCCGCGGGCCAGGCCGGCGCCGACGATTTCGTTGTCGGGGATGTCTTCCCAGCCGATCGTCTGCGCGTCGGCCCGGCTGAGCACATGGGCATAGCCCGGTGAGCCGCTGCCGGGGTGGCGCAGGGCCAGGGCGGCCAGCAGTTCCACCAGATGGGCGGCGTTCGACTGCGACACACCGCCGATGCTGAAGCCGTAGCGGGCCTTGATGTCGCTGCCGATCAGATAGACGCGATCGAAGCAGGCCTTGCCGCTGGTGCGCAGGTATTGCAGGGCGGCATCGGTGTTGAGCTGGAAGTTGCGTGATTCCGCGTGCACGCCGGTGTCCTGATCGGCCATGCCGTCGAAATC
>RFPK01000373.1 GCA_009926195.1 Synechococcaceae bacterium WB4_1_0192
CTCTGGGAGCAGGAGCTGCGTGAGTCCACAGGCGCAGCCACCTTCACGCTGCTGGTGTGGGAGCCCTCCTGGCTGGAGCAGCAACTGATCCGCACGGGCCGGATCAGCGGCCCCCTGAGCGGCCTGCTGCATGCGGAGCTGCTGGAGGCGGCCCGCCGGGCCGTGGTGGACATGGGCCTGCCGAACTGCACCGCACCGATGGCGCCGCAGGTGGCCTGGCGGCTGGGGCAGCAGGGCGGCGACCACCGCGCCGAGGACCTGCGCGGTCAGTTCGTGGACCGCGCCATCAGCGCCCACCGGCCGCGCCGGCTGATCACCCTGGCGCCGACCCTGGCACCGGAACGACCGCTGGAAACCCTGGTGGCGGCCTACTGCCCCCTCGCGGACGAGCGCAGCGGCAGCGAAGACGCCTGCGGTGATGTCGTGGTCCTGCGGGGAGGCATGGGGGCGATCCAGCAGGGACTGGGACTGCTGCAACCCCTGATCCCTGCCGAGCTGCCCTGCTGGGTGTGGTGGAACGGCTCGATGGACGAATCCCCGGAGCTGCTGGAGGCCCTGGCGACAGCACCGCGGCGGCTGGTGGTGGACAGCTCGATCGGCGAACCACGCCGCTGCCTGGATCTGCTGGTGGAGCGGATCGGTCGGGTTCAGGCCGTGAATGACCTGAACTGGCTGCGGTTGCGCAGTTGGCGTGAGTCACTGGCGATGGTGTTCGATCCGCCACGGCGCCAGGCCGCCCTCGATCAGGTGGTGCAGCTGGACATCGACGTGGAGGGCCACCACCCGGTGAAGGGGCTGCTGCTGGCGGCCTGGATCGCCGACCGGCTCGGCTGGCACCTGCAGAGCAGCTACTGGATCCCCGGCGACACCGCCGAAGAGCGGGGCATCGGTGCGGAGTTCCAGCGCAATGACGGCCAGAGCGTGCAATTCAGACTGATGCCCGTACCGGTGGGCATCACCAAGACCCACCCCGGTGCGTTGGTGGGGCTACGGCTGATCTGCGCCCCCCGCGGGCAGACCCCCCTGTGCGTGATTCTCTGCTCCGAATCGGGGGGCTGCATGCGTCTGGAGGCCGGCGGCGTCGCCTCGATGGAGCTGGCCGAGGAGGTGGTGCCCCTGCCGAATGAAAGCGAGGAAATGGAGATGGCCCGCCTGCTGGCCGGCGGACACGACAGCACCAATCCACTGCTGGCGGCGGCGGCGCCACTGGCTGCCAAGCTGCTGCCCAGCTGATGCACACGGCCTCGCTGCCCCCACCAACCCCATGGCCTGCCTGATCGCCGCCCCGGCCAGCGGCAGCGGCAAGACCCTGGTGAGCCTGGCGCTCACGGCCCTGGCCCGCCGCCGCGGCCGCACGATCCAGACCTTCAAGGTGGGGCCGGACTACCTCGACCCCCAGCTGCTGAGCGCCGCCAGCGGCCGCTTCTGCCGCAATCTCGATCCGCTGCTCTGCAGCGAGACCTGGGTGCGGCAGAGCTTCTGGCGTCACGGCAGCTCAGCCGATCTGGCCGTGGTGGAAGGGGTGATGGGCCTCTTCGATGGCCGCGGGCCCAGCAGCGAGGGCAGCTCCGCCCATGTGGCCCAACTGCTC
>RFPK01000374.1 GCA_009926195.1 Synechococcaceae bacterium WB4_1_0192
TGGCCGACCGCAAGGCGGGTCTCACCGAGCAGGCCAGTCGGCTGGGCGTGCCCATCTCAGCGCTGGTCCCCGCCTTCGAGCAGCTCGATGCGGAGCTGCGCAAGGTGGCCCGCTCCGGCGAGATGGCCCAGGCGGCGATGGAGTTCGAGCAGGCCGCGAACGCCAGCAAGCGCAGCACGCAGCAGGCGGGCGACGCGCTGAAGGATCTGTACGCGGCAATGGAGCGCGTCCCAGATCGCCAGCGGTCTGAGCTGGAGAGGCTCGCCGAAGTCGGGGAGGCCCTGCGGCTGGCGGAGATCGACCTGCAGATCCAGGTCGCGCGGGGCATCATCACGGACCAGCAGGCCGCTGTGGCTGCGGATGACCTCGCTGCGGCCCGCCAGCGCCTCGCCAAGGCGACGACGGACGCCAAGCTCAATGTGGCTACCTCGCTGGTGCAGGGCGTGGCTGGAGGGCCGGCAGGGGCCATTACAGCGGGCATGTCGGCCGTGGGCGCGGGGGCCCCGATGGTCGGCCTGGTCGGCGCAGGGCTGGGGTTGGCTGCGGCGGCCGGTCAGCCAGGCGCCGACTTCTCGAAGCAGTTCCAGCAGCAGATGGACGCGATCCTCCGCGGCCTGCTGAAGCTGCCGGCCGAGCTGGTGCAGATCGCCGCGGGCCTGATCGGCGACCTCCCGATGATCCTGGCCGATGGCCTGCCCGCCTTCACGCAGGCGCTTGTCGAGGCCGGGGCGGAGCTGCTGCAGGTGATCCTGGATCCGCGGATGTGGGTTCAGGTGGCCGAGGCCATCGTGACGGGGCTGCTCCGCTCCATCGGCGTGGTGGCCATGGCCATCGTCAAGGGGCTCGCCACCCTGGCTACGGTCGACTTCTGGCGCAGCGTCGGCCGCGCCTTCATCGATGCCCTGGTCGACCTGATCAACATCTTCGATGGGGACGGGCGCGACAGGAGGCAGGAGCGGCGCGACAGGAGGCAGGAGCGGCGCGACAGGAGGCAGGAGGAGCGGCAGGAGGCGAGGCAAGGCCAGGGCGGCCAGCGCTTCGCCTCGGGCGGTGATCGTCCCCGGGGCCGCTCTGCCTCTGGCCCTGGAGGGGGCCGCGAGGCGCCGCAGGTGCAGGTGCAGGTGCTGGGCTCCATGCTGGGCAGCCGGCGCGACCTGGCGCGAGAGGTGGCTGAGGCGCAGCGCCTGGGCTACCGCACCAGCTGGGAGCGCTGATGGCCTCGGCCTTCTACTGGTACCCCAGCCACTCCGGCCCTGTGCGGGTGCTGACGCAGGCCCCCTCACAGGGCGCGACCAGGATCGCTCACGGCGGCAACGGGCTGGTGGGCTGGTCGGCCAGCGCGGCCCTCAGCTCCGGCGACGTGCTGGTGCTGGACGAGCCCCACCCCGGCTTCCGGGCCGAGCACATCACGGTCAGCTCCTCCGCCTCGGCGCTGCTCACCGCCTCGGCCGCGCTGGCTTTCGACTACGATCGCCAGCCGATCGTGCGCTGGCACGACTGCTGGCCAGCGCTCACCCTGGATCCGGACGAGGATGCCTTCCTCGGCTCCGACTCCGCCCGGCGGACCTGGGACATGCGCCTCCCGCTGGTG
>RFPK01000375.1 GCA_009926195.1 Synechococcaceae bacterium WB4_1_0192
CCCGCTTTTGTCCGTTTCCAGCCAGCCGTCAGGGAAGCGGGCCTTCTCCAGATCCTCCACCTCGTAGGCACCGTCCGCATCGGGCATCAGGTAGCCGTTGACGACATCCTTTTCCCGCAGACTCGATTCATCGGAGAACTCGCGGGGCTCAAACCGCTCCGGCCGGCGGTTGTGCAGCTGTGCCCAGACCGGGTGGAACTCCTGGCCGCAACTCCGGCAGAACACCACCGGATACAGCAGGGCCTGACGGCCGGCATTGGGCTGGTATTTCTGGCCCTTGAGGGTGAGATACCGCCGCTTCGGCGCTTCCAGGCTGGCGTGCACATCGCCACCGGCCGACACGAACTGGTGCAGGCGAAAGGCAAAGAAGCGGCGGTTCGGCCCCACCTCCACCTGGTAAGTCGCCAGCAGGAATTGACGCAGGCTGGGGAGCACCACATCCCCTGCCCGACGTGCTTCTTCAGAGGCAGGTTCGGCATCCGCCGCCAGACGCCCGCTGGCTTTGGCGAGATCCACGGCCGCGTCCTGCAAGGTGCGCGGCTGGCAACGCACCCATTTGCCATCGGCGCGGCCATCCTCCCGTTCCAGCCCGAGGCGCAGCTCCACCCAGCGGGCCAGAGGGTGGTGGCGCAGATCATCCGGCGACCAGCCAGCGGTGGTGTCCTGTGAGTAGTCGGCCTCCAGGGCAGCGCTGAGTTCAGCGGCGCCGGGCAGATCGCCAACGGTGAGGCGCTCCAGCGTCTCGGTGACGATGGCCTCCACCGGGATTTCGGTGCCGAACAACTTGCTCGCCACCTGCGCCACCGTTCCGTTGCGCTCGGCGGCCGTGCCCTCGGAGGCCATCGTGGCGGAGGTGCCGATGCAGATCAGATCGGCATTCAGCCGCTGTCTCACCCTCCGCACCAGCAGGGCCACATCTGCGCCCTGACGCCCCCGATAGGTGTGCAGTTCATCAAGCACCAGGAACTCCAGACCCTGGGCGTCGCGGATCACCTGCTGATCGAGCGGATCCTGGCGGGTGAGGATGTACTCCAGCATCACGTAGTTCGTGAGCAGGATGTCGGGAGGATCGTTCTTGATCTTTTCCCGTTCTGCCTCACTCTCCTGGCCTGTGTAGCGCGCAAAAGTGACGCGAGGACCATTGGGATACCCCCAGCCCAGATATTTCTGCAGCTCCTCGATCTGGCTGTTGCAGAGGGCGTTCATCGGATAGATGACAATCGCCCGAATTCGCTTGCTCTGATCTCCCCTCTCGCGCTCTTCCAGCACCCGATTGATGATCGGGATCATGTAACCGAGCGACTTGCCGGAGCCCGTTCCGGAGATCACCACCAGGCTGCCGCCAGCGCGGGCGATCACGATCGCTTCCCGTTGATGGCGGTGCAGCCGCAGCTCCACCCCCTCGCCCCTGTCTTTGCCCCAGCGGAAGATGCGGCTGCACTCCGGGTGCAGCAGGGCCTCCTCCACCAAATCGCTGATGCTGCCTCCCCCCACGAAGCTGGGGTTCAACTGGATCAGTGGTGAAGGCCAGTATTCCCCTGCGCCGTAGCGGCCATCCAC
>RFPK01000376.1 GCA_009926195.1 Synechococcaceae bacterium WB4_1_0192
CTCGACGCTGGGGCTGATGGAATACCAGGTGCAGGCGAGCAACGGCCAGCCCTGCCCCTCGGGCTGGTTCGATGTCGGCGGTGGTTACTGCCGCCGCAAATGACCAGCACCGCCCCCCTGACCCTGCTGTTCGACGGCGGCTGCCCCCTTTGCGTGCGTGAGGTGAACGCCCTGCGACGGCGGGACCAGCGCCTGCATCCGGGTGCCCATCGTCTCGCGTTTGTCGACATTGATGCCCCGGACTACGACGCCAGCCAGTACGCAGGCATCAGCTATCGCCAGGCCATGGGCCGCATCCACGCGATTGAGGCCGATGGCACGGTGCTGCGCGACGTGGCGGTGTTCCGCGCCGCCTACCGGCAGGTGGAGCTGGGCTGGCTGTATGCCCCCACCAACTGGCCACTGCTGGCGACGATCAGCGACGGCCTGTACGGCCTGTGGGCCCGCTGGCGGCTGCGCCTGACCGGCCGCCCCGATCTCGAGACCCTCTGCCGCTGCCGCCAGGGCTGCGCCCGTTGATCGGCGCACTGTCTCACGGCATCGCCGTGTGCAGGACACGGGCCGTGGAGCCGCGATCGCTGGCCCTCACCTCGATGCCGGAGCGGATCCGCTCGCGCGGGCGATCGAGCTCACCCATCGCCAACTGCAGGTTGTCGGGATCGAGGCTGCCGAAGCCCTCGTCGATGAACAGGGCCTTGAGCTGGACGCCGCCGGAGCGGCCCTGCACGGTCATAGCGACAGGACGTCATCAGCTCCAGACGCTGGTTGGCATAGCGGCAGATGTCGGCGAGATGAGCGGAGAGGACCCAGCGCTGGAGGGAGATAGAGGGAGCGGCGCGGCCGGTGCAGCGATCGGCGAGGCCACTGAGCAGCTGAGCCCGCTCACGCCGCTCGGCCAGTGCCACGATCCGATCCAGGGCGACGGCCTGCTCCTCCAGCAGCGAAGCGCCGTGGAACTGCCGGCCAAGGTGCCAGTCGGAGGCGTGCAGGAACCGCATCGGCAGAAGCTGGCGGGGCGGACAGTGACGCCGCTGAATGACGTCGCTGAGTGACGCCGCAGACGGACAGCCGATCATGCTGGCGACTCTGCGGCCGAGCTGCTCTCACCCACCCGGATTGCCCATGGCCGACCTGGATGAACGCCTGATCAATGGCCCCGAGGATGCTGACGCCAGCCTGTTGCTGGCCCATGGGGCCGGCGCTGCCATGGACAGCCCCTTCATGGAAACGATCGCGACGGGGTTGGCCGCCAGGGGCTGGCGGGTGGTGCGCTTTGAGTTTCCGTACATGGCCCAGCAAAGGCTGAGTGGCCGCCGGCGGGCACCGGATCGGCTGCCGCGCCTGCTGGAGTGCTTCCGCGAACAGGTCGATCTGGCCAGCGATGGGCGGCCCCTGCTGATCGGCGGCAAATCGATGGGGGGACGGATCGCCAGCCTGCTGGTGGATCAACTGCACGCCGAAGGCACCGTCAGCGGCTGCATCTGCCTGGGCTATCCCTTCCATCCCCCGGGCAAACCCGATCAGCTGCGCACAGAGCACCTGCTCAACCTGTCCGCCCCA
>RFPK01000377.1 GCA_009926195.1 Synechococcaceae bacterium WB4_1_0192
CGGCCGGCTGGGGGCCTGGCTGCCAGGCCCCACGCTGCGCCGCCAGCTGCGCCCCTTGCCGGCGGGAAGGGCTGCGGGGTAAGGTCTCTGGGTCCCGGCAACGGGCGCTTTCCTCGGTAGCTCAGCGGTAGAGCGATCGACTGTTAATCGATTGGTCGCAGGTTCGAATCCCGCCCGGGGAGCTTGAAACCCCAGCCTTACGGCTGGGGTTTTTCATTGGGATCACAGCCGCGCCGGCACCAGCCAGCAGCACGCCCTCGCGCGCGGGCGTTAACCCAGGTCTGCGCTGCAGCCACCTGCGGAACACCGCTTTCTTCCAAAGAGATCCTGAAGATTCAGGAGAAGACTCATTCGCTGAACCCAGCAAGACACCCTGCCCTGCAAGGGATCCCAGCCGATCTGAGCCATCGCTGGCGCGCGCGCTTTGTTCTGCAAAAGCTGAAGGTGAAGAGAGAATGCGAGCGATCAGGCCCGGCTTGTGCCACGCCGGCCTCCGCCGCCACGACTCAGGACGCCGCGTCAGTCGTGCCGCCAACCCTCGACGTCCTCTTCGTCCCGTCCGTCCACCCCTCAGGAGCGCACCCCGTATGAAGCCCTGCATCCTGCTGATCGAGGACGATGGCGACATGCGCGAGCTGGTGGCCGGCCACCTGGAGCACAGCGGCTTCGATGTCCAGCGTGCCGAGGACGGCATCAAGGGCCAGGCCCTCGCCCTGCAGTACATCCCCGATCTGGTGCTGCTCGATCTGATGCTGCCCAAGGTGGACGGACTCACCCTCTGCCAGCGCCTGCGCCGCGATGAGCGAACCGCCCGCATCCCGATCCTGATGCTCACCGCCCTGGGCAGCACCAAGGACAAGGTGAGCGGCTTCAACTCCGGCGCCGACGACTACCTCGCCAAGCCGTTCGACCTGGAGGAACTGCTGGTGCGGATCAAGGCGCTGCTGCGCCGCAGCGACCGCGCCCCCCTCTCGGTGAAGCACAACGAGATCCTCAGCTACGGCTGCCTGACCCTGGTGCCCGAGCGGTTCGAGGCGATCTGGTTCGATGAGCCCGTGCGCCTCACCCATCTGGAGTTCGAGCTGCTGCACTGCCTGCTGCAGCGCCACGGCCAGACCGTGCCCCCCTCGCTGATCCTCAAGGAGGTCTGGGGCTACGAGCCGGACGACGACATCGAGACGATCCGCGTGCACATCCGGCACCTGCGCACCAAGCTCGAGCCCGATCCGCGTAAACCCCGGTTCATCAAGACCGTCTACGGCGCCGGCTACTGCCTGGAGCTGCCCACCGGCAGCCAGCACGAAGCCCTGGCCGCCGTGGTGCAGGACGCCCGCGACAATCGCCGCACCGCCGCGGCCTGAAGCGGGCGGACCATCAACCGAGGGCGCCGCAGAGCTCCAGCAGGGCCACCTCCCAGGCCAGCCGTGGCTGCACATAGGCGCGCAGCTGCCGGCGCAGGCGCTCCAGGCGCTGCAGCGGCGCCGGATCCGGCCGCTGCCGCCACAGGCGCAGCTGCCACCAATCGAGCAACCAGAGCTGCTGCTCCACCTC
>RFPK01000378.1 GCA_009926195.1 Synechococcaceae bacterium WB4_1_0192
ACCGCCGAGGATGCGACGCCTGTGCGCCCGGCGCCCGCTGCAGTACCTCCCACGCCAGCCCAGCTTCGTGCCTACATCGAGGCGCTGCCAGAGGATGCGATCCCGGACCTGAACGAGAGTCGAGCAAGGCGTGAGCATTACCAGGCGGAACAGGCGAAGCTGGCGGCACTGCAGGGCAGGGGCGAGCTGGTACCGGTGGCTGAGGTGAAGGCACAGGCGTTTGCCTTGGCGCGTTCGGTGCGTGATGGGTTGATGGGGATCCCGGACCGGCTGGCGCCGATGCTGGCGGCGACACAGGATGCGCGGCAGGTTCATCACCTGCTGAGCGAGGAGATCCGTGTGGCGTTGCGGGTGCTGGCGGATGGCTGAGCTCGCCGCACCGTTCCCGTACTTCGGCGGCAAGCGTCGCGCGGCCGAGCGGATCTGGCATGCGCTGGGTGATCCGGCGGGCTATGTGGAGCCGTTCGCGGGTTCGGCGGCTGTGCTGCTGGCCCGGCCGAAGTTCACGGGCCGCCGGGTGGAGACGCTGAACGATGCTGACGGTTGGCTGGTGAATACATGGCGGGCGATCCAGCTGAGTCCTGATGCGGTGGCTGCAGCGGCATGGGGGCCGGTTTGTGAGATCGACTATCACGCGCGGCTGGCGTGGCTGCAGGCGCGGCGCAGCCCGGACCTGGTGGCATGGCTGGAGGGCGATCCCGAGGTGCATGACGCGAAAGCCGCCGGGTGGTGGCTGTATGTGATGGCGTGCGGGATCGGTGATCCGTTTGGCCCAGGGCCGTGGCAGGTGGTGGATGGCCACCTGCAAAAAGTCGGTAATGCCGGGCAAGGCGTGAACCGCAAGCTGCCGCATCTCGGTAATGCCGGGCAAGGCGTGAACCGCAAGCTGCCGCATCTCGGTGATGCCGGGCAAGGCCAACTCCGGGGATACATGCGGCAGCTCGCGCAACGCCTGCAGCGGGTGCGGATTACCTGCGGTTCATGGGAGCGGGTGGTGAAACCGAGCGTGACGCGCAGCGGCACCGGCGGCAATGGCTGCCGGGCTGTCTTCCTGGATCCGCCCTATGCGACCTCCGGCGACCTCTATGCCGAATCCACCGAGGGCATTGCGGAGGCGGTGCGGGCGTGGTGCGTGACGGCACCGCGTCAGATGCGCGTGATCCTCTGCGGCTACGACACCGAACACGATGAGCTGCTGCAGCACGGCTGGAGCGTGACGGAGGGCAAGGCCGGTGGAGGCGCGGGCTACAGCACCAATGCATTCAACGGTCGGCGCGAACGGCTCTGGCTGTCGCCGGCCTGCATCGGCAGCACGCAGCCCAGCCTGCTGGAGGGCCTGAGCGTTGGCTGACGCAGCGGCGGAGTACCTGGCGGCATGGCGTGAGGGGCTCAGGCCACCGGCACCGATGACGGTAAGCCAGTGGGCTGATGCGCATCGGATGTTGAGCCGGAAGGGCAGCAGCGAGCCGGGGCCGTGGCGGACAGATCGGACGCCGTACCTGCGGGAGCCGATGGACTGCCTGAGTCCGTC
>RFPK01000379.1 GCA_009926195.1 Synechococcaceae bacterium WB4_1_0192
ATCGCCGGACTGCTCGCCGCGAAGCTCCACGAGCACGTGCTGGTGGCTCACAACCTGCACCACTTCGACGGGCCGATCCTCGAGGCCCACTTCATGGAGGTGGACGGGATAGAGCTGCGTCTCGGTAAGGGCGTCGACACCATGCCTCACCCGAAACTCAAGCTGGCGGAGCTGTGCTCACGCCATGGAGTTGAGCTGGAGCCAGACCAGGCTCATACGGCGCTTGGCGACACGCGGGCTCTGGCCAGAGCACTGCAGCGCGGCATGGCCCACCTCATGCCCGCTGAGGACATGGTGGTTGTGCATCAGAACGGCCTGCTGCATCAGCCCTGCAGGCCCATCGCCCGGGAGATCGCCGCTGACACGCGCCCTCGATCGGGCTGGAGGCCGATGGAGCTGCAGCTGGAGGTAGGCCAGCTCTTCTACACAACCGGCCCGCAGTCGATGGCGAAGAACACCGAGATCAGCCGCGCCGAGGCCCATGGCATTCGCCTCGGGCTCACCTACCGCAAGGTGAGCAGGATCAGCCTGAAATCGCCGCCGGTCTTCCTGCTGAGCACCAGCCTCGAGCTGCAGACCGGCAAGATGGCCTCAGCCCGCGAGCGTCAGATCCCCGTGGTTCTCTGCCGTGATCTGATGCAGGTTCGACAGGGGGGCATGGTGCGAGCCTGGGTGCATCGGCAGAAGGACCACTGAGGCTCGCTCTGCCAGTCACACTCAACCCCCTGGCGTATCAACCAGGCCCTGAAACAGCACAAGGCCATCGACATAGCCGAGTCTTCGATGCCGAAAGGCGCCACAGCTGAGCAGACAAACGCCCGGGGCAAATGCTCCGAGCTTTGTTGTGGCGGGTGAACATGTCACCCCAGACCCCCCAGGCGAATGAGTCCGCCCACCACGACAAAGGCGATCGCCAGGGCCGTGATGCCGCGGATGTGCCAGGCCAGGCCACGGAGGTTGTCGTCCCTGAGGCCGGGGATCAGCCGCAGCCGGGCATGCACGGCCAGAGCGGCGGTGCCGGCGAGCAGCAGCAGCTTCACGCCCACGAGCATGCCGATCGGGTTGGCAGGGTTGAGCAGGCCCTGAAAGCCCGGCAGGTAGACCCAGCCCATCCACAGCCCGGTGAGCACCTGGATGGCGAGGGCCGTGAGCCCCAGCGGCTCGAAGACCTCCTCGAAGGCGCGGATCTGAGCGGCACTCCTGTCTCGCAGGGCCCTGGGCAGCACCCCAAGATCCAGCACCAGATGGCCGCCGGTCCACACCGTGGCCGCCAGGGCATGCACGATCACCAGCAGCGGAAACACGGACACGGCAGCGACCGGGCAGCTGCTTCCACGATGGGGGCAATCCCGCCAAGTTGACCATGAAGGTGATCGTGGATCTGTGCGTGGTGCCGATCGGCGTGGGTAGCGCACGAGTGCCCCTGGCCAGGGGACGCCGGTGCGCTCGATCGTCCAGCCCGCAGGGGCGTGATCAGGGCGTTGGTGCCGTCACGTTGGGGCAGGTTGCACCGTTGAAACGGCTGGCGAT
>RFPK01000380.1 GCA_009926195.1 Synechococcaceae bacterium WB4_1_0192
CGCGGTGCCCTGGAGGCCGAGATCCAGGCCCTGGAGGAGCGCCGCAATCAGCTGCAGCAGGAGATCGGCAGCAGCTTCGCCGGCCAGTCCGATGCGATCGCCCGCCGGCTCAAGGGGTTCCAGGACTACCTGGTGGGCGCCCTGCAGGAGCTGGCGATCAGCGCCGAGCAGATGGAGCTGGTGGCCCAGCCGCTGGTGGTGCAGCCCTCGCCCCTCGATCAGGTGGCCGCCGCCACCACCGGCGCAGCGGCCCCGGCCGCACCGGCGGTGGCCGGACTGTTCAGCGGCGACGCCGAACTGATCCGTCGGCGCCTGGCGGCCTTCCAGGGTCAGCCCGATTACCAGGCCGACCCCTGGACCCTGCGCCGCAGCCTGGAGCCCTCGGGCGCCGCCCTGCTGGACGACTGGTTCCTCAACCAGGGCGGCCGCGGTGCCCAGCCCAGCAGCGGCAGCCGCAACCGCAATGCCCTGATCACCGCCGCCGCGATCTCGATCCTGGGTGATCTCTACGGCGAACGCTTCCAGGCCCTGGTGCTCGCCAGCCGGCCCGAACGCCTGGGGGAATGGCGCCGCGGCCTGCAGGACTGCCTGGGCCTCTCCCGCGAGGACTTCGGCCCCAGCAGCGGCATCGTGCTGTTCGAGCGGGCCGATGCCCTGATCGAGCGGGCCGACCGCCTCGAGGAGCGCGGCGAGCTGCCGGTGATCGTGGTGGATGCCGCCGAACCGGACGTGGCCATCCCGATCCTGCAATTCCCGGTGTGGCTGGCCTTCGCCGGCAGCGCCAGCGAACTGAACCCCGACGACGACCTGCTGTGACCCTGACCATCCCCTTCACCCTGCTGGCCGGCTACCTGCTCGGCTCGATCCCGGCCGGCTACCTGGCCGGCCGCTGGCTGCGGGGCGTGGACATCCGCACCCTCGGCTCCGGCTCCACCGGCGCCACCAACGTGCTGCGCCAGTTCGGCAAGGGTCCGGCCCTGGTGGTGTTCCTGGTGGATGTGCTGAAGGGCACCGCCGCAGTGCTGCTGGCCAAGGCCCTGCTCGAACCGCTCGGTGCCGGGCCTGCCGCCGCCGACTGGCTCAGCGACAGCTGCGTGGTGGCCGCCGGCCTGGCCTCCCTGGCCGGACACATCTGGCCGGTGTGGCTCGGCTGGCGCGGCGGCAAGGCCGTGGCCACCGCCCTCGGCATGCTGCTGGGCCTCACCACGCCGGTGGGGCTGGCCTGCTTCGGCGTGTTCCTGGCGGTGCTCAGCGTCAGCCGGATCGTGTCGCTCTCCAGCGTGGTGGCGGCCCTGGCCCTGCCCCTGCTGATGCTCGGCTGGTTCCAGGATCAGGCCATGGGCCTGCGCTGGCCCTACCTGGCCCTGGCCCTGCTCACCAGCGCCCTGGTGATCTGGCGCCACCGCAGCAACCTCAGCCGGCTGCTGGCCGGCACCGAGCCGAAGCTGGGCCAGGCGAAGAAGGCGGACTGACCCGATCAATCCGCCGGAACGGGAGCCGGCTCAGGCCAGCTGGCGGCTGCGCTCCGCC
>RFPK01000039.1 GCA_009926195.1 Synechococcaceae bacterium WB4_1_0192
CATAGCCCACATCCAGCTGGGGCGCCGTGCGCCAGAAGGTGCTGATCGCCAGAGCCGCATAGCCGTGCTGCGCCAGCCGCTCGGCAACGCTGCGCACCCAGGCGTTCACACCGAACACCTCAGGCAGCACCAGCACGGCCGCCCGCGGGCGTACACCAACGGCCGGCCGGGCCCACCAGGCGGGCATGGTCCCTGGATGGTCAGGAACGGGGATCGCGACCCAATCGGCCTGAGTCGGCGGTGTCGGAGCGGGGTCGCTGATCACGATTCCGGGCAGACGAAGAGCTAGCCAGGGATGATCGCTCAACCCCGGGCGGGGTCTGATGCGGGCCAGTTGGCGGCACCGTCACACGTCCGTATGCCAACGCCACAATTGTCACCGGGCCCAAAGCTCCGTAAGGTGACGCCCACAGCGTTGTGCCAATCCGGCGTGCGGTTCCACATCCAACAGGACAGCGACATTCCGGCATCGAGCCAGCTGTACAACCAGATCTGTTTCGCGATCGCCGCCCGGCATTTCCCGCCAGGGCACCGATTGCCGAGCACGCGCCAGCTGGCGATGCAGACCGGTCTGCACCGCAACACGATCAGCAAGGTCTATCGCCAGCTCGAGAACGACGGCGTGGTGGAAGCGATGGCCGGCTCCGGCATCTACGTGCGCGATCAGCAGAACCCGCGCGAGATCAAACCACCGCCGGGCCCACGGGGGCGCCCCTTGCCGGACATCGACCGGGAGGTGCGTCAGTGCGTCGATGGCCTGCTCAACGTGGGCTGCACCCTGCAACAGGCCCGCGATCTGCTGACCCGCGAGATCGACTGGCGTCTGCGCTGCGGCGCCCGGGTGCTGGTCAGCACCCCCCGCGAGGACATCGGCGCCTCGATGCTGATCGCCGAGGAGCTCAGCCCGCACCTGGACGTACAGGTGGAGGTGGTGCCGATGGAGGAACTGGAAGCGGTGCTCGAAAGCTCCAGCAACGGCACGGTGGTGACCAGCCGCTACTTCCTGCAGCCCGTGGAGGAGATCGCCCGGCGCCACGGGGTGCGGGCCGTGCCGGTGGACCTCAACGACTTCCGCCAGGAGCTGGATCTGCTCAAGGACCTGCGGCCGGGCAGCTGCGTCGGCCTGGTGAGCATCAGCCCGGGCATCCTGCGGGCCGCCGAGGTGATCCTGCACAGCATGCGCGGCAATGAACTGCTGCTGATGACCGCCACGCCGGATGTGAGCAGCCGCCTGCTGGCCCTGCTGCGGGCCGCCAGCCACGTGCTCTGCGATCGGCCCAGCCTGCCGCTGGTGGAGCAGAGCCTGCGCCAGAACCGGGCCCAGCTGATGCGCCTGCCACAGGTGCACTGCGCCCAGAGCTATCTGGGTAGCGCCACCATCAACCTGCTGCGCAAGGAGATCGGCCTGCTGGCGGCCTGACGACACGCCAGACTCCCCCGATGCTCAAGGCCCTCCGCGCCGACCTGGCGCTCATCAAGGAGCGGGATCCGGCAGCGCGCAGCACGCTGGAGATCCTGCTCTGCTATCCAGGACTGCACGCCATCAGCCTGCACCGGCTCAGTCACCGGCTCTGGCAGCGACGCTGGCCACTCACCCCACTCCTGGCACGACTGCTCAGCCAACTGGGCCGCTGGCTCACCGGCATCGAGATCCACCCGGGCGCTCGCATCGGCCAGGGCGTGTTCATCGACCACGGCATGGGCGTCGTGATCGGCGAAACGGCCATCGTGGGTGACAACTGCCTGCTCTATCAGGGCGTGACCCTGGGGGGCACCGGCAAGGCCCATGGCAAACGCCACCCCACCCTGGCCGACAACGTGGTGGTGGGGGCCGGCGCGAAGGTGCTGGGGGCGATCCAGGTGGGTCCGAACACCCGCATCGGCGCCGGTTCGGTGGTGCTGCGCGATGTGGAGGCCGACAGCACCGTGGTGGGCATTCCGGGCCGTGTGATCCACCAGAGCGGTGTGCGCATCGACCCTCTGGCCCACTCAGCCCTGCCGGATGCCGAGGCACGGGTGATCCGAAACCTGATGGAGCGGATCGATCAACTCGAAAGCGAACTGGCCCGCGCCCAGGCCTGCCTGCGCGAGCTGGCGGCGGGTCGGCCGCTGCACGAACCCTGCAGCGGCCAAGCCCAGAACCTCAAGGACCGGGAGATCCTGGAGTTCCTGGGCGAGGAGACGGGCCAGCCAGGCACCAGCTGAAGGCTGGAGCGGCTGGCTGAGTCTGTATCAGGCCGAGGCGGTGGCGCCGGGTGCCGGCGCCGGCTGGAACATGAACATCGAGTAGATGACGTTGCGGCGCATCTGCGTCATCATCTCCAGGAACATGTCGTAGCCCTCGTTCTTGTATTCAATCAGCGGATCTTTCTGACCGTAGCCGCGCAGACCCACGGATTCACGCAAGGCATCCATGGCCTGCAGATGTTCACGCCAGAGCGTGTCAATCTGCTGCAGAATAAAGAAGCGCTCAGCCTCGCGCATCAAGCCAGGGCGCTGCTGCTCGATCTGGCCCTCCTTGATGTCGTAAGCGTTGCGCAACTGCTCCTGCAGGAACGCCTTGAGCTCCTCGACGGAGAGACCACGCAGCTGAGCGGGCCTGAGGTCCTCCAGGAGATAGACGAACTCCTGAACCTTGCCGACGAGCCGATCAAGATCCCACTCCTCGGGCGGTAGATCCGGGTTGACATAGGCTTCAACGATATCCTGCATCGTGCGCTCGCCGTAACCCACCACCTGGGCCTTGAGCTCGCGACCCTCCAGCACGCGCCGGCGCTCTGCATAGACCGCCTTGCGCTGGTTGTTCATCACCTCGTCGTACTCGAAAACCTGCTTCCGGATGTCGTAGTAGTACGTCTCCACCTTCTTCTGGGCGCCCTCAAGCGAGCGGGTGAGCATGCCGGATTCAATCGGCATGTCCTCCTCCACACGGAAGGCATTCATCAGACCGGCAACACGATCGCCACCAAAGATGCGCAGAAGGTTGTCTTCGAGGGACAGGAAGAAGCGGGTGGTACCCGGGTCGCCCTGGCGACCGGCACGACCGCGCAGCTGGTTGTCGACCCGACGCGATTCATGGCGCTCGGTGCCGATCACGTGCAGGCCGCCAGCCTCGCGCACCTGCTGTTCCTCCGTGTGGGTCACCGTCTCGTACTCCGCCTTGACGCGGGCGATCAGGGCACGCAGCTGCTGGATCTGTAGATCATCGGTGGGGGCTTTTTCAGCCGCCTGAGCGATGCGGTCCTCCAGCTCCAGCTGAGTCAGCTGGCGATCGCCCCAGGCCTTGACGAGATCCAGCAGCAGCTCCTGCAGCGACTGCTCCGTGGCGCCGCTGAGCGAGCAGGGATAGAGCTCGCGCACGGCCTTGGCTTCGGCCGACGATCCGGCGCCGGGACCCCGTCGCGGCGCGACGGGCCGGTGCTCATCCTCGGGACGCACCAGACGGGGCAGCAGCACCTCACGCAGCTTGAGGCGAGCCATGTAGTCGGCGTTGCCGCCAAGAATGATGTCGGTGCCGCGACCGGCCATGTTGGTGGCAATCGTGACGGCGCCGGAGCGGCCGGCCTGGGCCACGATCTCGGCCTCCCGCTCCACATTCTCGGGCTTGGCGTTGAGAAGGTTGTGGGGGATGGCCTGTTCGGCCAGCAGGCTGCTCAGCAGCTCGGACTTCTCGACGCTGGTGGTGCCCACCAGCACCGGCCGGCCCTGGCGGTGCACCTCGGCGGTTTCCAGCGCCACAGCCCGCCACTTGGCAGCCTCGTTTTTGTACACCTGATCGGTCCAGTCGGCCCGCGAACGCACCCGGTTAGTCGGCACGATCGTGACTTCCAACTTATAGGTCTTCTCGAACTCCACCTCTTCCGTCTTGGCGGTACCGGTCATGCCGGCCAGGCGCGGATAGAGCAGGAAGAAGTTCTGATAAGTGATCGACGCAAGCGTCTGCGTTTCCGGCTGAATCGGCAGCCCCTCCTTGGCTTCGATCGCCTGATGCTGGCCGTCACTCCAGCGCCGACCCGGCATGACGCGGCCCGTGAACTCATCGACGATCACGGCATCCTGACCGCGCACGATGTAGTTCACATCCTTGATGAACAACTCCTTGGCCTTCAGGGCGTTGTTGATGTAGTGAGCCCATGGATCCTGGGGATCAAACAGATCACTCACCCCCAGCAGCAGCTCAGCCTTGGCGTAGCCTTCATCGGTCAGGGTGCAGTTGCGCTGCTTCTCGTCGACCTCATAGTCGCCTTCGGGATCGATGCCGTCCTTACCCATTTCGGCGGCGCGCATCAGGGCTTGGGCCACCTCGGCGGCCTTCTGGTATTTCTCCTGCGGGCGCTCGACCTGACCAGAGATAATCAGGGGTGTGCGGGCTTCATCGATCAGAATCGAGTCGACCTCGTCGATCACGCAGTAGTGAAACTGCCGCTGCACCACCTCGGCGATATCAGACGCCATGTTGTCGCGCAGGTAATCGAAACCCAGCTCTGAGTTGGTGGCGTAGGTGATGTCGCAGCCGTAGTTCTGGCGGCGGGTGGCGGGATCCATGTCCTGCTGAATCAAGCCCACCGACAGCCCGAGGAACCGGTGCACCTGACCCATCCACTCGGCGTCGCGGCGGGCCAGGTAGTCGTTGACCGTGACCACATGCACACCGCGGCCGGTGAGGGCATTGAGGTAGGCCGGCAGGGTGGCGACGAGGGTCTTGCCCTCGCCGGTCTTCATCTCGGCGATCTGGCCGTCGTGCAGCACCATGCCGCCGATCAGCTGCACGTCGAAGTGGCGCATGCCCAGCACGCGCTTACCGGCCTCACGCACCACGGCAAAGGCCTGGGGCAGCAGCTCATCGAGCAGCTTGCGCTCCCGCTCCAGGGTGCTCTCCAGGCTCAGACCCCGGGCGCGACAGTCGTCCTGCAGGCTGGTGAGCTTCTGGCGGAACTCAGTGGTGAGGTCGCGCAGCTCGTCATCGCTGAGGGCTGCGACCTCCTCCTCCAGCAGGCTGATGTCGGAGACGATCGGCTGGTAGCGCTTCAGCTTGCGGGCATTGGGGTCACCCAGCAGCAGCTTGAGCATGGAAACGGCCAGATCGCAGTGGAGGCAGCCTACTGAGAGCGCCGGGCAACGCAGCCGGCGCACAGCCAGGCGCGAGGATCGGTACAGCAGCAACGGGATGGAGGAGCCCTGTGAGCGTCAGCCCGATCCGGTTGATCCGCCACCGCCACGGTGCAAGGCGGCTGCGCTGGTGGCCCGGCCAGCTGCGCCAGTTGCAGGCCCTGCTGGATGGGCACAGCTTCTGGGCACGGGAGCGCAGCGCCGCCCAGCTGCGACGGATGCTGGCAGGCAGTCAGGCGGTGGTGAGCGCCTGGCGCGGCGACCGGCTGGTGGGATTCGGCCGCGCCAGCAGTGATGGGATCTTCCGGGCCGTGCTCTGGGATGTGGTGGTGGCCGGCGATGAGCAGGGTCAGGGCCTGGGCCGGCGGCTGGTGGAAACCCTCCTGACTGACCCGGCCCTGGTGGGCGTGGAACGGATCTATCTGATGACCACCAACAGCGCTGGCTTCTACACCCAGCTGGGCTTCGAGCCAGGCGGCACGCAGAAGCTGATGGTCCGCAGACAGCAGTGAACGACGGAAAACGACACGCGACCAGGCGTGGATCAAGAAGTGTCAGGACAGTCCTGATCAGGACCTGTCATGAATCAAGCGGATGAAGAGATTCGAACTCTCGACCCTCTCCTTGGCAAGGAGATGCTCTACCACTGAGCTACATCCGCACACCGGTCTGGCTGGAACCAGGTGGTGAGGTCGGCTGCGTCGCCGACCAAATGAGCATGCACCATCGGGGTGCCGTCGGTCAAATCAGCGGGGGCGCTCAGGCCTGTGCTGCTGGTGGCTGCAGGATCCGGCCAATGCGCTCACCGCCGTAACCGGCCCGCTGCCGCACCGTGCCACACCAGTCCTGATGGGCGAGATACCAGCGCACGGTGTCCTCCAGGCCGACCTCGAAGCTGTGGCGCGGCTGCCAGCCCAGCTCGCTGCTGATGCGGCTGGGATCGATGGCATAGCGGCGGTCGTGGCCGGGGCGATCGGCCACGGGTGTGATCAGGCGGGCGTGGGGGGCGCCGCTGGGCTGCAGCTGGTCGAGCAGGGAGCAGATGGCCTCCACCACCTGCTTGTTGGTGCGCTCGCCATGGCCTCCCACGCAGTAGCTGCGGCCGAGCTCACCACGGGTGGCCGCCAGCAGCAACGCATCCACGTGGTCCTCCACGTAGAGCCAGTCGCGCACGTTGGCGCCATCGCCATAGAGGGGGATCGGCTCACCGGCGATGGCCTTGAGGATCACCACCGGGATCAGCTTCTCGGGGAACTGCCAGGGGCCGTAGTTGTTGGAGCAGTTGGTGAGCACCACCGGCAGGCCATAGGTGTGATGCCAGGCGCTCACCAGGTGATCACTGGCGGCCTTGCTGGCCGAATAGGGGCTGCGCGGGTCGTAGGGCGTCGTTTCCGAGAAGCGACCGGTGGGGCCGAGGGAGCCGAACACCTCATCGGTGGAGATGTGGTGGAAGCGGAAGGCGGCGCGGCGCGGCTCCGGTAGAGCTTCCCAGTGGGCACGCACCGCCTGCAGCAGATGGAAGGTGCCGCCCACATTGCTATCGATGAAGGCGGCGGGGCCCTCGATCGAGCGATCCACGTGACTCTCGGCCGCCAGGTGCATCACCAGATCGGGATCGGCCTGGCGCACGGCCTCAGCGGTGGCAGCCGCATCGGTGAGATCCACCTGCAGCAGGGTGTGACGCTGCTCAGCCGCGGTGATCCCGGCAGCCGTGGGCGCGTCCCGGAGCACCGCTTCGATCCCGGTCAGATCACTGGCGTATCCAAGCTTGTCGAGATTGAAGACCAACGCCTCGCTCTCAAGCAGCAGGCGCCTGACCACAGCCCCACCGATGAAGCCGGCCCCGCCGGTGACCAGGATGCGGCGGCGATCGGCGATCAGCTGGGCAACGGAGGGGAAGGGGGCCATCGGATCAGCGCAGCTCCTGCAGACCCTGCCGCAGCGCCTGTCGCCAATGGCAGGGTTCCAGAGCCAGCACCCGGCGGGTCTGGCTGCAATCGAGCAACGAATAGCTGGGACGTTGCGCCGGGGTGGGGTAGTCGGCGGTGGTGATGGGCTGCACGCGGGCTGGCCGATCAAGCAGACCGAGATCGAAGCCGAGTTCACCGATCGCCACGGCCACGTCGTACCAGCTGGCGACACCCGCATCGCTCCAGTGCAGGACCCTGGGAAACGGGCCGGCGTCGGAGGCAGGATCGGAGCATTGCAACACCCGCCAACAGGCCGCCGCGAGGCTGTGGCTACTGGTGGGAGCACCCACCTGATCAGCCACCACCCGCAACGGCTGATCGCGGACACCGTTCTCACGATGCAGGCGCAGCATCGTCAAGGCGAAATTGCGTCCCACCGGCCCCATCAGCCAGCTGGTGCGCAGGATCAGGCCGCGGGCGGCGCCGTCATCACCGCCGCCAAGCCGCTCCAGCACGAGGCGCTCACCAGCCGCCTTGCTGGCGCCATAGACCCCCAGGGGATCACAGGGATGATCAGGGCGATAGGGGGAACCCAGCCGGCCGTTGAACACAAAATCGGTGCTGACCTGCAACAGGCCAGCGGTGGCGGGACCGTGTTCTGCCAGGGCCTCGGCCAGGGCCGCAGGTGCTGCGGCATTCACGGCCCAGGCACGCTCCACATCACTCTCGGCCTGATCCACGGCGGTGTAGGCACCAGCGTTGATCACCCAGTCAGGGCGGTGCTCCTGCACAGCCGCTCTGCAGGCCTGGGCATCCGACAGATCGAGGGCGATCAGCCCCTCACCACCGCAACGGCTGGTGGCGATCAGATCAAGACCAGTTGGACAGCAGCGCCGCAGCGCCTGCCCCAGCTGACCGGTCGCACCGGTGAGCAGAACCCTCACGCGAACACCTCAGCCCGGCGGATCAGAGCAGTCAGGTCTGGAGCTTCAGCATCCTTGACCGCCAGGAGTGGCGCAGCGCCACCCAGACACTCAAGGGGCCAGGCAATCGCCAGATCGGGATCGTCCCAACGCAGCGAGCGCTCACACTCACGCGACCAGAAATCGGTGGTCTTATAGAGCACCTCGGCATGATCGCTGAGGGTGAGAAAGCCATGGGCAAAGCCCTCCGGCACCCAGAGCTGCTGGTGGTTCTCAGCACTGAGATAGACCCCTTCCCACTGACCGAACTGCGGTGATCCGCGGCGCAGATCCACCACCACATCAAAGATCTCACCGACAACGCAGCGCACCAGCTTCGCCTGCGGACAAGGAGGAAGCTGATAGTGAAGACCGCGCAACACGCCACGGCTGGAGCGAGAATGATTGTCCTGGGTGAAGTCAACAGGCTGCTGACCGTGCTCGAGAAGAAGCTGCCGCCAGGAACGGGCATTCCAGCTCTCAAAGAAAAAGCCTCGCGCATCAGCAAACAACTGAGGGGTCAGCAGCAACGGCCCCTCGAGCGCCAAGGGAAGAACGGAGACGCTCATGAACGGTGACGTGCGATCGTGCCGGCGAGACGACCCTGACCCGCTTCGCTGAGAAGCCGGAGCAGATAGTCGCCGTAGCCACTCTTGCGCAGCGGCTCCGCCAGGGAACAGAGCTGATCATCGCTGATCCAGCCCAGCCGCCAGGCGACCTCCTCAGGACAACCCACCTTGAGCGCCTGTCGATGCTCCAAGGTACGGATATAGCCACTCGCCTCGTGCAGGGAATCGCAGGTGCCGGTGTCGAGCCAGGCCATACCGCGACCCATCACCTCCACCTGCAACAGGCCATCGTCCAGGTATTGGCGGTTGAGATCGGTGATCTCCAGTTCACCGCGGGCCGAAGGCCGCACCCTCTCAGCCCGTTCCACCACCGAGGCGTCATAGAAATACAGACCTGTGATGGCGTAGCGCGATCGGGGTGAAGCGGGTTTCTCCTCAATGCTCAACACACGGCCATCAGCGGCAAACTCCACCACGCCATAACGCTCTGGGTCGCGCACCGGATAGGCGAATACCGTGGCTCCATCGACTCGACCATGACTACTCTGGAGCTGAGGCACAAGCTCATGGCCATGAAAGAGATTGTCGCCAAGAATCAGGGCGGCAGGCGATCCATCTAGAAATTCAGCACCGATCAAAAAGGCTTGAGCGAGGCCATCCGGGCTTGGCTGGATGGCGTAGGAGATACTCATACCCCAGCGGGAGCCATCACCGAGCAGGCGCTGAAACACACCCTGATCCTGGGGTGTTGTGATCATCAAAAGATCGCGAATTCCCGCCAGCATCAACGTACTGAGCGGGTAGTAGATCATCGGCTTGTCGTAGACCGGCAACAACTGCTTGCTCACCGCCTGGGTGATCGGATGCAGGCGTGTGCCACTGCCGCCGGCCAGGATGATTCCCTTCCGCGCCATCTGCTGCGGCCTCAGCCCGGCAGAGCGGCCATCAGGCTGCCCATCTCGATGGCCTCAAGGCCGTAGCTCCAGCCGAGGTTGCTCTTGATACCGGCACGCTCGAGGGCCTGCTGCATCGTGTCCGTGGTGAGCACACCGAAGATCACGGGCACGCCGGTGTCGCGGCTGACGGCCGCCACACCCTTGCTCACCTCGGCCACCACCACATCGAAGTGGGGGGTGTCTCCGCGGATCACGGCGCCGAGGGTGATCACCACCTGATAGCGGCCACTGGCTGCAAGCTTCTGGGCCACCAGCGGGATTTCAAAGCTGCCCGGCACCCAGGCCGTGTCCACCTGGGCGCTGGTGGGGCTGACATCGATGCCATGACGCGACAGGCAGTCGAGGCAGCCACTCAGCAGCTTGGCGGTGACGAGATCGTTGAAGCGGGCCACAACGATGGCGACGCGCAGGCTCGATGCCCCGGAGAACTGCCCTTCAAAGACGGCCAACGATGCAGCAATGCAGGTGGTGCGCAGCCTAGGCCGGACGATCGCCCGTCCCAGCCCCGGCCAAGCGCCGGGCACGGAAGGGCTGGAAGCCAAAAAAAGACGCTGCAGTCGCCGCCGGGAGGGGCGGGACTGCAGCGGAACGGTTCAGGTTGAAGCGACCGCTTCAGACCACGAAGAAGCTCATGCCCCAGTTGACCAGAACCAGGGCGACCCAGGCCAGGCCACCCAGCAGGATCAGGCGGTTGGAGTTGCCGGTGGTGTCGTTGCTGGCGTACAGAACGGGAACCGCCACGATCAGCGCGAACGACAGCACCACCAGGGCCAGAACGGTGAGGGTGTTGAGGATCGTCATGGATCAGCGGCGGCGCCGGCCGGTCAGTCTGCGGATTCTCACACGCAGCTCCGGCCTCCGTGGCACCGCAGCCGGCCTTGCTTCACAAGTTGTGGCGCGCCAGGCGGCCAACGAGCACAACCGAGCCCCGGGCCGGACAGGGGCCCCTCCTACGATCAGCACCCGATCTGATCCCCTGTGGCCGCGCGCAGCAAGCAGCAGCCGGAGCTGAGCCTGCAGGGCAGCCTGTTCGGGGCAGAACCGGAGCCACAGCCGCTCGATCCCACCGGGCACACCGACCAGGTGGAGCAGGACACGGCGCTTGAGGCGGCCGCCAGACGGCCGCGGAGGCGGCCGCCAGGCCGGGTTGGGCGGGAGGCTGATAGCGACGCCCCAGCGGACACTGGGAGCGAGGCGGACGGCAGCAGCGCCAGCCCACAGGACGACGACCTGCCCGCCTGGCATCACCACAGCCTGGTGGAGCCGGAGCAGCTGACGCCGATGCTGCGTCACTACGTGGAACTCAAGAGGGCCCATCCGGAGCGGGTGCTGCTGTACCGGCTCGGCGATTTCTTCGAATGCTTCTTCGAGGACGCGATCCAGCTCTCACGCCTGCTCGAGCTGACCCTCACCGGCAAGGAGGGGGGCAAGGCGATCGGCCGGGTGCCGATGGCAGGGATCCCCCACCACGCCGCCGAGCGCTACTGCACCGAACTGGTGCGCCGCGGCCTGAGCGTGGCCCTGTGCGATCAGGTGGAAACCACGCCCGCCAAGGGGGCGCTGCTGAAGCGGGAGATCACCCGCGTGCTCACCCCCGGCACGGTGCTGGAGGAAGGCATGCTCACGGCCCGGCGCAACAACTGGCTCTGCGCCGTGGTCTGCGCCGATGACGGTGTTCCGGACGGCTCCGCGGCCCGCTGGGGCCTGGCCATCGCCGATGTGAGCACCGGCGAATTCCGTGTCACGGAGCGGCAGGGCAGTGATGCGCTCCATC
>RFPK01000381.1 GCA_009926195.1 Synechococcaceae bacterium WB4_1_0192
AGCGCACCGCGGCCAGGCCCCACCTCGAGCACCGTATCGGCGCTGCTGAGTTCGGCGGCCGCCAGGATGCGATTCAGCACCCCTTCATCGCGCAGCCAGTGCTGGCCGAAGCGTTTGCGGGCGCGGTGGGCCGCGAAGGTCATCGGCGGAGCGGGCAGGCCTGTGTCCAGATTGCCCCCTTGCCGGCAGCGCAGGCCCTGCATAGACAGGGACGAAGCCAGCAGCTGCCCGCAGCCACCCCCCATGAACCAGCATCCACCCCGCGCGCAGGCATGGACCAGGCCCGCCAGAGCACGGGTGCAGCGGCTGATGCTGCTGGCACTCAGCGGCATGACGGTCCTGGCCACCGCCCCGGCCCTGGCTGGCTCGGTGACGGCCGAATCGATCTGGGACAAGCGCAACGCCCTGCAGCGGGCCCAGTCCCAGCTACCCGTCGGCAGCACGGTGACCCGCACCCAGTGCACCGAGGTGAACGTGCGCACCGGCAACTACCGCTACATCTGCACCCTGTTCTTCACGGATCCACCCGCCGGCGCCGCAGCGACACCCACGGCGCCTACACCCAGCGCACCCAGCGCACCGGCCCCCTAGCGGGCGGCAGCGGAACCAGGGCGCAGACCAGCTCCAGGGTGCAGGGGCTGTACTGGGGATGCTCCACCAGCCAGAGGCCGTAGGCGGCCTCCAGCCGGCGCCGCTTTCCCCTGCCCAGGGCCGCCACGCCCCAGCCATCGGGCCCGCAGCGGCAGCGGCCCTTCACCTCCACCAGCAGCAACCGCTGCGGCTTGTGCAGCAGCAGATCGATCTCCCCCCAGCGGCAGCGCCACTGGCGGCTGAGGGGCGCCCAGCCCCGGGCCCGCAGCAGCCGCAGAGCCCGCTGCTCAGCCCAGTTGCCGCCACGCTGCTGCGGGGTGATGCCCATCGCGGCTCCGCAAGACCTCTGCGCTGAGGATGCCCTGGCGGGCGGACGACCGAGGCCGATGGCGGTCACCGCGCCAACTCAGCCCGGGAGCTGACCCCGCAGCTCGCGCAGGCAGTACTTGCAACCGCCGGTGGTCACCAGGTGGCGCTCGGGGGTGATGGCGATCAGCCGCACCGGATGCTCGCGGCAGCGGATCTTGATCGGCGTCTTGAAGCTCTTGTACACGATCGCGCTGTAGTCGTAGCGATCGCCGAAGCGGGCCCTGGCCCGGGCCAGAAAGGTCTCCCTGTCGATCGGGTTCCCCATCGCTGTGGATCGCCTGGCGTCGCCCCGTGTGCGTGAACGTGGTGCGCGGCAATCGCGCAGCCGGAGGTTACGTGAGGCACCCTCCCGGCACGGTGTTCGCCGATGCCGCAGGGCGAGCTGCCTAGGGTTGGCCCAGCCGTTCTTCGCCCGATGCCGCGCCCCCTGGCCACGCTGCTGCTCTCCCTCACGCTGGCGGTGGGGCTGCTGCTGGGGCCCGCCCGCCCGGTGCTGGCGGCCATGGACTACGCCAAACAGGTGCTGATCGGCCACGACTTCGCCGGC
>RFPK01000382.1 GCA_009926195.1 Synechococcaceae bacterium WB4_1_0192
TCAGAGGGCATGAGTCTGGCAGTCGTGTGTGGTGGAGCCCCAATCCTGTGGCTGGATGTCGGGCATTGATCCGTTGCCGCTCAACCAGCTGGTGGATGGCCTGGAGATCGAGGCCTGGCGGGCTCAGCAGTCCACGATCACCAACAAGGGTGTGGTGCATTCGAGCGACAGTGATTCCAGCCGCTTTGCGGGGCTGCTTTGGCTCAATCCATTGCGATAAGCTCTATGTAATTTATAAATTCGAGGCGCCTGCGGCGCCAAGGGTGAAACAGCCAGCAGCTTGAAACAACAGCCGCAAGCCAACAGCCAGGGTTAAGAAACAGCCAGGGTTGAGGGATTGATGGATTAAGGGTTGAGGGAAGGGCCCTGGGGGAGGCAGACCACACGGAAACCGACGCCGTCGTCCGCATCGTCGGGCCGGTCGTGGAGGCGGAAAGCCGAGCGGCAGCGCCTGGGAAAGTTGAACCAGGAGCCGCCGCGCAGCAGCCTACTCTTCTGATCCTTTGCGTTTGATTCAACCTCCGTGACATCCAGCCAAGCACGGCCATCAGCGGGAGCCTCTTGATAGTTGGCATGCCAATGATCCAGGCACCACTCCCACACGTTGCCATGCATGTCGTGCAGGCCCCAGGCGTTGGCGGGGAACATCCGCACGGGTGATGTCTGCTGTCGATACTCACCCTTCGAGCCGGCAGCATAGGTGAAATTGCCGTCGTAGTTGGCCAGCTCCGGTGTGATCGTGTCCCCGAAGTGAAAGGGCGTGATTGTGCCTGCACGGCAGGCATATTCCCACTGCGCTTCGCTGGGGAGCGTGTAATAGCGGCCCGTGCGCTGGCTCAGGCGGCCGCAGAACTTCATCGCGGCCTCCCAGCTCACCTGCTCCACAGGGCGGCTGTCGCCATCCGCCTGATCGCGGAAGCGGGATGGGTTGCTGCCCATCACGGCCTGCCACTGGGCCTGGGTGATCGGCGTCTGCCCCATGAACAAGCCCTGCAGCTGCACGAGATGTTGCGGGCCCTCCCGTTCCATGCGCTCGGGCTCCGTGTCAGGCGACCCCATCCAGAAGCGCCCCGGCGGAATCCAGAGCATGGTGAGGGCCACGCCCTCAGCCAGCTCCTCCCTGAACCCCTGCACCTGCCGCGGCTGGCGCAGCAGGAAGGTGGCGCTGCGAGAGGCGCTGGCGGGCGTGGCTGTCATGGCTGCAGCGAAAAGAAGGGAGCGGATCCGACGCCGATGGCCAGGCCATGGGCGGGCGGGGCGCCCTCCGGCGCTGTGCGGATCAGCGGGCGGAGCCGGATGATCACGGGAGCGGGTCTGGACCCTTCCTGATCTCCCGCTGGAATCCCTTCCAGCGGCTCTGTCGTTGAAGGGTGCTGGGGGAGGCAGACCACACGGAAACCGACGTTGTTGTTCGCATTGTCGGGCTGGTTGTGGTTGCGGTAGGCCGAGCGGCAGTTCCTGGGATTGTTGTTCCAGGAGCCGCCGCGCAGCAGC
>RFPK01000383.1 GCA_009926195.1 Synechococcaceae bacterium WB4_1_0192
GCTGCAGCGCCGCCAGCAGTTCACCGCTGCGGCTGCCGGAGAGATTCGCCAGCACCGGCAGCAGCGCCTGGAGGCTGTGGAAGTGCGTTGGATCCAGCCCCAGCTCGCGCCAGGTGGCCTCCAGTTGCACCAGCGTCAGTCCGAGTTCGTGCGGGAGGGTGGTTTGGGCAGCGGTCATCACAGGCAGGTAAATCGCGGTGAGGACAGTGAACAAGGGGTGTTCAGCTCACTGAAGGCTGTGGTGCGAATGACAGAGATGGCGTTCAGCGCGCCTGGCGCAGCCAGGCGGCCAAGGCGTTGCGGTTGATCAGGGTGCAGCCATGCAGCTGGGCCAGCTGCACCGCCGCCTGCGAGAAAGTGCTGTTGGTGACCACCATCGCCTCGTTGCAGCGGTGCGGTGCCATGCCGGCCACGGCATCAGCCACGGCGCGGCGACCCACCGGGCTGCTGTAGCGCTTCACCTGAACCGCGATGCGGCGATTGCCGCGGCAGGCGATCACATCCACGCCCATATCGCCAGACCCTGGCGTGACCGTGGTTTGGTAGCCGAGCCGGCCCATGATGCCGGCCACAGCCTGTTCAAAGGCATGGCCGCCGAGGCGATCGAGTTCCTCCAGCTGGCGATGGCGCGGTGCCTTGGCACTGCTGCCACCGTCATCGCCGCTGAAGGCAGAGAGCAGAACCAGCAATCCGGCCAGCGCCGCAAGGCCGGGGAGCAGGGGAATCGCCAGGCTGGTGGCCAGTTTCAGCACAACAGCCCCAACAAAAACAAGCCCCAGGAGATTGAAACCGGACCTGGACTGGCGACGGCGGCGGCGGCGAACCATGGGCAAGTGGTGTGCAACGGAATGGCGCCACCCTGCCGCTCAGGCAACAGCCCCGCGGCAATTGGATGCGAATGACGGGCTAACCTTGAGGACGCCTGAGATGCGGGCGTCCGACCAACGCAAGCCGCCCATGGTGACACCCCTGCGCTGCCATCTGGTGATCGGGGCGGATAGCGCTGATCGCTCAGGTCTGGCTGAGTTGCTGGCAGAGCTGGTGGGCGGCACCATCCACCAGCCCAGCGATCCAGACACGGCGTACAACCACCCCCTGGAGCGCCAGCTGTTGCAGGAAGCGCTCCGTCCAGGTGTGCCGCTGATCGTGAATGGCAGCCACTTGGCGCGCCACCAGCGGCTGGGCTTCCTGCAGGCTGTGGACAGCCTGGCGTTGGATCAACCGGTGCGCTGGCTGGGCTGGTGGATTCAGCCGGATGCCAAGCCAGCCGGGGCCGAACGCCATTTCGCACCGGATCGAGCCGAGGGATTTCTGCACATGGTGCAGCTCCAGCTCAACGCCATCCCCGATCTACGCCAGCACTGCAGGATTCTGCTGGGCCTGGAGCCACAACCGAAGACAACAGAGAGAAAGGTGGTGACAATCGAAGCATCCATCAGGGGTGCCTCGCGGCGTATCCAGGCCTTCGAGCTGCAT
>RFPK01000384.1 GCA_009926195.1 Synechococcaceae bacterium WB4_1_0192
AGGACATCCGCGGCTGGGCCGACCTGCTGGAGCGGATCGACAAGCCCTCGGCGCTTGGCAACTGGAGCTACATCCCGATCGAATGCAAGCTCTCCAGCCACCCCAGGCCCATCTATCTCGTCCAGGCCTGTGCCTACTGCGAGTTGCTGGAGCCGATCCTCGGCGAGCGGCCTGAGCACTTCAGGCTCTATCTGGGTGGGGGGCGATTTGCGGAAGGTGAGCACGGCTATCCCACCGCCCGCTTCTGGAGCTGGTATCAACAGCTGCGGCAGCGCTATCGCGACTTCCGCGCCGCCTTTGACCCCAGCCTCGAGCCGGAGGATGCCCCCGGTGATCACGGCCTCTGGGAGCCGTTCATCGAGCAACGGCTCCAGCAGAAGCGCGATCTGATCCTGGTGGCCGGCCTGCGTCAGAGCCAGCGGCAGAAGCTGCGGGCCGCCGGCATCACCACGATCGATGCACTCGCCAGCGCCGCGGATGGGCAGATCGTCGACGGACTCGATCCTGCTGTACTGGCACGGCTGCGTGATCAGGCCCGCATCCAGATCGCCAGCGAGCAACGCAGCGACGGTCGACCTGCCCACCTGGTGCGCCCATTGGAGCAGCAGAACCGCGGCCTGGCGTTGTTGCCTGCGCCAGATGGCGGCGACATCTGGTTCGACATGGAGGGCTTCCCAGATCCGATCACGGGCGAGAAGCTCGAGTACCTGTTCGGGGCCTGCTATCGGGATAAGACGGGCGACTTGCAGTTCAAGGCCTGGTGGGCCCATGACGCCATCGCTGAAAAGCAGGCCTTTGATGGCTTTGTGACCTGGGTGGAGAAGCGCCGCCTGCAACACCCCAGCCTGCACATCTACCACTACGCCAGCTACGAGAAGACCGCTCTCGGCAGCCTGGCCTCCCGGCACCAGATCCACGAGGCCCTGATCGACCAGTGGTTGCGCGATGAGCTGCTGGTGGATCTCTACCCGATCGTGCGCAATGGCCTGCTGGTGGGTGCGGAGAGTTATTCGATCAAGAAGGTGGAGCGTCTCTACGGCCCTCCTCGCCAGGAGGAGGTGGAGAGCGCCGCCGACTCGGTGGTGCAATACGCCGAATGGCGCAAATCCGGCCAGCCGCCTGAACCCGGGGATGCCCCCGGACAGAGCCCCTTGCTGCAGGCTCTCGAGGACTACAACAAAAAGGACTGCGAAGTCACCGAGGGGCTGCATCGCTTCCTGCTGAACTTGCCGGAGAGGGCGTTGATCCCGTTCCGTGCCAACCGCTGGGGAAGCTGCGCCCAGCTGCAGGCCGACGAAGGCCAGACGGCGACGTATGAGAAGGAGCTCGAAGTGGCAGCCCGTGAGCTGCTTGCGGAGCTGGGCGATCCGCTGCCCGAGAGCCAGGTGAAGGACCGCAAGAAGCCGGCGTTTGTGGACGAGAACCCGGAGGCGATCGGCCCCCGCGGCCTGAGCCGCCGGGTCCATCGGCT
>RFPK01000385.1 GCA_009926195.1 Synechococcaceae bacterium WB4_1_0192
ATCGCGAGGAATGGGCGGTTGAATTGAAGCGGCTGAAAGACCTGATTGCACTGTCTGGCGTTCGCGCCGAATGAACCCCCCTACCCAAGCGGCAGATTTCTTCGCCCAATACGACAGCTTCGGCGAGCGGCGGGCAGGCTCGACCGGCGACCTCGCATCAGCCGCTTGGCTCGCCCAGCAACTCGCTCGCGTCCAGGGCTTGCACACAACGTTCCAGAATGTCCGGTTCAGGCGCTTTCTGCCCGGAGAAGCGACACTTCATGCACAAGGCGTCCCGCGCATCCAGGGCTTGCCCTTGTTTGACGGTGGACTTACCGAACCGGACGGCGTCACGGGCCAGATCGGGCCGCTGGGTTCCGATGCCGACATCGGCTTCGCGGTGATGGAACCGCAGGCCGATGGCTTCCGCAACTGGCAGAAGGGCCCGCTGAGCGTGGGCGCCGAACACCTGCTGATCGATCGCGCCCAGCTGCTGGGGTTGAGTGCACCGGAACTCACGGTGCTGGTGGGCGGCCTGCGGGTGCTGGGCGCCAACAGCAACGGCGTGCGTCATGGCGTGTTCACCGAGCGGGTGGGGGTGCTGAGCACCGATTTCTTCGTGAACCTGCTGGCGATGGACACCACCTGGGGGCCGGCGGCGGCGGATGAGCGTGGTGAGCTGTTCGAGGGACGCGACCGCAGCAGCGGCAGCCTGCGCTGGACGGCCAGCCGCGCCGATCTGGTGTTCGGCTCCCATGCACAGCTGCGGGCGATCGCGGAGGTGTACGCCCAGGCCGATGGCAGCGAGCGGTTCGTGCGTGATTTCGTGGCGGCCTGGGTGAAGGTGATGGAGGCCGACCGCTTCGATCTGAAGCGCTGACGCTCAGAGCCAGTGCCGGGGGTAGGGCATCGCCCCCGGCACCCAGCGGCTGAAGGCCCAGGCCAGCAGCACCAGCAGCAGCGAACCCACCAGCACCGGAAACAGCAGAAAGCTCCAGGGCACCGCCAGGAACACGGTGAGAAAGGCCAGGCCGCCGGCGGGTGGATGCAGGCAGCGCAGCTGCTGACCGATCAGGATCGTGAGCGCCACCGCCAGGGCCAGCACGGCGGGGCCGGCGCCGAGGCTGTGCTGCAGCAGCACACCCACCAGGGCACCGAGCCCATTGCCGATCAACAGGTTGCGCGGCTGCGCCAGCGGACTGGCGGGATAGCCGAACAGCAGCACGCAGGAGGCTCCGAGCGGCGCCACGATCAGCAGCTGGCCACTCCAGAGCGAGAGCAGGCCCATCAGCAGCAGGGCCGCCAGGGCCCCCACCGCCGTGATCGCCACCTGCCGCAACCGGAACCGCGGCTGATAAGCCCGCCCCAGCCGGCGCTGCTCGGCGATCCAGTGCCGCATGGTGATGCCAGTCCCCCGCAGATTCCGCTCGCAATGCCAGTCCACTGTCGACAGGGAGGGGGGCCGCGGTGGTGTCGAAGGTTACGGAATGAG
>RFPK01000386.1 GCA_009926195.1 Synechococcaceae bacterium WB4_1_0192
CCGGATACTCAGCCCGCCCCAGATAACTCAGGCCGGCCAGGCAGTCGCTCAGCAGGTTGCGTTGCTCCGGCGATAGATCCACAGGCCAGCTCGCATGGATCGCTGCGCCGGCCTCCAGCTGCAGGAAGGCATCGATGAAGGAGCGGCGCTTGCCCTCGGAGTGGCTGTAGCCGCTGCCGGTGGTGGCCAGGGGCGGCACCGGCTCGCAGCCATACACCGGCCGGAAGCCGCGGATCTGGCCGTACTCGCCGAACGGCAGGTGATAGCTGGGCTGGTTCCCGGCCAGCGCCTCCACCAGCTCCGTCGCACCGGGGGGCAGTCGCCCGGGTTCGGCCGTCAGCAGGAAGGCCCCATGCAGCACCGCGCGCAGCAGGCGCCAGGGCGATGGTGGGTACTCCACCTGGCCTTCAAACTCGCTGCGGTCCCACGGTGTGGCGCCATAGCGGCCGGACAGCAGGGTGATGCGCAGGGTGGTGGCCATCACGCCTCTCCGCTCTCGGCTGCGGTTGCCGCTTCCTTCGCCTTGCCTTTCCCGGCCTTCGTCTTGGCCGCCCCGAGGGTGAGCTGGAACTCCGTGAGCGGCGGATCCAGCAGCAGCCCCTGCTGTTTGCAGGTGTCCAGGCAGGCTTGCAGATCGGCCATCAGCCCGGCAGCGTTCTGCAGCTCGTCCGGCAGGGCTGCCTGGCCGTCCACTTCAAAGATGCAGTGGGCCCGTAGATCCAACGGTTCAGACAGCAGCAGTGCCAGCTTGGTGCGTGCCAGCAGCCGCAGCAGATCACGGGCCGGTTCCGGTAGAGGTAGCCGCTTGATGCGTCCTTCCGCCAGGTACACCGAAAGCTCAATCTCCCTGGCGATGAAGGCCTGATGCCGGTAGGGGATGTAACCGGCGCCCACTTCCGCTGCCTTGGCCTTGGCGCCGACCAGCCCCTCCACATCAAAGCCATCCCCGGAAGGGAACAGCGGATCCTTGGCGAGGCCTCCGTCGTTGATCGATTGGGCGCCCCGTGCCACCACTTCCGCCGACAGCAGGCGGGGCGTCTTCGCCACGTTCGGATCGAGTCCCGCCAGCTGGCTGTAGAACACGCCATGGAGCAGGGAATTGGGGCAGCGGCGGAACGTGGCCGCAGCGATGCCGTTGTCGAGGATGTCCTTCGCCAGCGCCTCCTGAAATGGCTTGAGATCCTTGGCCTTGCAGAACCAGCCCGATGCAAGCCGATGGGGTAGTTCCAGGCTGCTGGTACTACGGGTACGGCCTGCCGGATCGGTGATCGTGAGCCGCACGTAGGGCATGGCCTCCAGGCCGCTGATCGCCTGGCCCGGTGCCGCGATCAACGTGGCCTCCAGGTGGTTGGCCAGCGATTGCACCGAATCCACGATCACCAGGTTCTCGCCGCTGCTCGCCTCGCGCACAACGCTGTGCCCCACATCGACAAACCCGGCAGGAACAAATGTGGGCAGCAGTGGTTTCAG
>RFPK01000387.1 GCA_009926195.1 Synechococcaceae bacterium WB4_1_0192
CGCCATAGCCGCCACCGCCCGGGGTGGCGATGCGCACCCGCTCGCCCGGCTGCAGCTCCAGGGCGATCGAGCCCGGCAGGCTGCGCTCCTGGCCATCGCGGCCGATCAGGGTGTTGACACCGCAGGCCCCAGGCTCACCGCCCGCCAGGCCAGCCGGAGCCACCCGGCGCGCTCCGCTCAGCAGCGACAGGGTGAGCGGCTCCAGCGCCCGCAGCTCGCGGATCACGCCATCACCGCCGCGCCAGCGCCCCCCGCCGCCACTGCCGCGGCGGATCGCGAAGCGCTCCAGCCGCACCGGCAGCCGCTCCTCCAGCAGTTCCGGATCGGTGAGGCGCGAGTTGGTCATGTGGCTCTGCACCGCATCGGCACCGGCGAAGCCGCGGCCGGCGCCGGTGCCGCCGCAGATCGTTTCGTAGTACTGGCAATCGCCATTGCCGAAGCTGAGGTTGTTCATCGTGCCCTGGGCCGCCGCCATCACCCCCAGCGCCTCGAACAGCGCATTGGCCACCGCCTGGGAGGTCTCCACATTGCCTGCCACCACGGCCGCCGGCGCTTCGGGATGGAGCAGGCAGCCCCGGGGCACCACCAGCTCCAGGGGCTCAAAGCAGCCGGCATTGAGCGGGATCGGCTCCTCCACCAGGCAGCGGAACACGTAGAGCACCACCGCCTTGGTGATCGCCAGCGGCGCATTGAGATTGCCGCTGCCCTGCGCGGCGGTGCCGCTGAAATCGATCCGGGCGCGGCGGGCGGCCCGATCCACCTGCACCGCCACCGCAATCCGCTCACCACCATCGAGCTCCACCTCTGCGCTGCCATCGGCCAGGCGATCGAGCACCCGCCGCACCGCCTCCGCCGCCTGCTGCTGCACCTGCGCCATCGCCGCCTGGATCCGCGGCAGCCCCTCGGCGCCGATCAGCGCCTGCAGCCGCTCCACCCCCAGCTGGTTGGCCGCCAGCTGGGCCCGCAGATCCGCCAGCAGCTGCTCCGGGTTGCGCACCGGCCAGGGGCCGGCCCTGAGCCGCTGGTTCCACGCCTGGGCATCAAGCACGCCGCGCTGCAGCAGCGGCACGTTGTCGAGCAGCAGGCCCTCCTCGGCGATGCTGCGGCTGTGGGGCGGCATCGAGCCGGGCGTGATGCCGCCCACATCGGCGTGATGGCCGCGGCTGGCCGCGAACGCCACCAGCGCGCCGGCGGCGAACACCGGCGTGATCACCGTCAGATCCGGCAGGTGCGTGCCGCCGTTATACGGGTTGTTCGACACCACCGCATCGCCGGGCTGCAGCGGCGGCCGCTCCCCTTGCGCCACCGCCGCCAGCAGGGCCGCCACGCTCTCGCCCATCGAACCCAGATGCACCGGGATGTGCGGTGCATTGACCACCAGGGCGCCCTGGCGATCGAACAGGGCACAGGAAAAATCAAGCCGCTCCTTGATGTTCACCGAGCTGCTGGTCTGCTGCAGGCGGGTGC
>RFPK01000388.1 GCA_009926195.1 Synechococcaceae bacterium WB4_1_0192
ATTGCCTTGGGTGCCTTGGCAGTTACAACAGGGGCTTATCAGATTGCCGTAGGTGCGGATGTTAAGACATCAGGCTCTAATTCCATTGCGTTTGGCGCGAACGTAAGTTCTGACGGAGACAATGCAATAGCAATTGGTGCCTGTGCCGTCGCCGCCGGTGCCAATGCGATTGCCTTGGGTGCCTTGGCAGTTACAACAGGAGCCTATCAAATCGCCGTAGGTGCCAATGTTCAGACATCCGGCTCTAACTCCATTGCGTTTGGTGCCTACGTCAATGCATGCGGAGACAATACAATAGCTTTCGGAGCAGGCTCCAGCGCGCTTGGCGTCAACGCAATCGCCATTGGAGCAAGCGTTGCATCTGCTGCTCCCTATGGAATTGGCATAGGTGCGAGCATATCAATGGTAGGGACAACCACAGTTGCAATTGGCAAGAGCATATCCCAGGTATCCGCCAATGGATATGACATCGCAATCGGCAATCTTATCGCCGCTGGGGTATCCGGTGGCACCATTTCGATGGGAAATGGCGTGACGAACTCCGGCTCTGGGGGATCAATCGCAATTGGCAATGGAGCGGGAAATGTCGGATCAGGTGGTGGCATTGTTATCGGTAATGCTGCAGGAATTGCTGCAGGGGTTGGCAATATTGCAATGGGCAATGCAGCGGTTGTTACGGCTGGGGCCGGCGCCATCTCAATGGGGAATGGAGCCATCGTCTACACTGGAACGGGTGCCATAGCGATTGGCAACGGCGCCAAGTCTAGCGGAAATAATGTCATTGTCATTGGCAATTCGATTGGCGCCGCAGGGGCTGACAGCACAATCGCCATCGGTGACAACGCCTCTGCAGGTGGTGCTGGTGCCAATGGAGCCATTGCAATTGGTTCCTCGTCAATAGCCAATGGCGCAGAGGCCTTGGCTCTGATTTCAGCGACGGCATCCGGTGAGACATCCATTGCCATCGGCTCCGCTGCATTGACCAATGCGGGAAATGCAATTGCACTTGGTACAGAAGCGAAAGCAACCGAAGACGGCGCAATTGCCCTCGGTGCAGGCTCTGTGTCGACAGGAGCCAATGCGATTGCCTTGGGGGCCTACTCAAGTGCGACCTATGACAACTCCTTTGTTCTGGGAGCTGGTGCCACAGCCATTGGCGACAATTCAGGTGCCATTGGTTACCTCGCCACCACCAATGGCCCCAATGCGATGGCCGTTGGGGTCAGTGCCAATGCTTCAGGTAACCAGAGTTTTGCCATGGGTACCGGTGCTTTCTCTAATGGCACCGATTCATCGGCATTTGGTGTTTATGCCAGTGCCACGGGTGTGAATGCAACGGCTATTGGCACAAGGGCGAGTGCAAGCTGCTCGAACTCAATTGCTTTTGGCGCTGCGGCTTGTTCTTCGGGGGCAAATTCCATCGCCATCGGTGCCGCTGCCGTTGCCACCCAGGCCAACACATTT
>RFPK01000389.1 GCA_009926195.1 Synechococcaceae bacterium WB4_1_0192
CGCGAACCGCCCCGGCTGGATGTGGCCACAGGCCTGGCAGGGCAGCCGCCAGGCCGGCGGATATTGGCGGTGGGATCCGACATGGCCGTGGGCAAGATGAGCGCCTGTCTCGAACTGCAGGCGAGTGCCGGGCGCCACGGCTTCGATGCCCGTTTCGTCGGCACCGGCCAGGCGGGGATCCTGATCAGCGGCCAGGGCGTCGCCCTCGATGCGGTGCGGGTGGATTACGCCGCCGGCGCGGTCGAGGCGGCCGTGCTGGAGGCCGCGGCGGGGGGAGGAGCGGACATGCTGCTGCTGGTGGAGGGGCAGGGCTCCCTGGCCCACCCGGGCTCCACCGCAACCCTGCCGCTGATCCGCGGCAGCCAGCCCACGGATCTGCTGCTGGTGCACCGCGCCGGCCAGAGCCATGTGCGCACCCGGCCTGGGGCAGCTGCCGTGGCGGTGCCGCCGCTGCCGGAGCTGATCGCCGCCAACGAAGGCCTCGCCGCCCTGGGCCGCCCCGATGGCCGCCGGCCGCGGGTGCGGGCGATCGCCCTGAACACGGCGCTGCTGGAGCCTGCTGCAGCACAGCGGGAGGCCGAGCGGTTAGAGGCGCTCACGGGGCTGACCTGTGCCGATCCGGTGCGCGATGGAGCAGATCGGCTGCTGACGGCGCTGCTGGACTGAACGCAAGCCACAGCAAAGCTGCCGTGAAGCAGCAGCGCTGACCCAGCACTCCGTGATCCACGCGTCAATGAAAAACCCCTGCCGTCTCAGCAACGGCAGGGGTTCTGAAGAAGGGGCGAGCGAGGGGACTTGAACCCCCGAATGCCGGAACCACAATCCGGTGCCTTAACCACTTGGCTACGCCCGCCAGGGCTGCGCCATCCTATCAAGGCAACCTGCGGCCCACGCCGTGACTGCCGGATCCGCTCGACAACGCCTGGCCTGGGTGCTGCCCGGCGGCGCCGCCCTGGCCTGCGGCTTCGCCCTGGTCTGGAGCAATCCAGGTCCGGCGGACTTCGAGGCCTTCGCCGGCGATCAGCTGGTGGATCGGATCGCCAATGAGGTCTGCCAGGGGCCGCAGCTGCCGCTGATGCTGCATCTGCTGGTGCGTGACTGCCCCGGACTGATCCGCAGCCAACGGCAACTGCTGGGACGGCTGGCCGCCGAACAGACCACCCGCTACAACGCCGGCCTGTTCAGCCTTTACGTCAGCAACCTCGGGGGACAGAACCTGCTGGCCAGGCTGTCGATCCCCCGCTACCAGGCCTTCACCCTGGCGGCAGCCGGCCAGCTGATGGTGCTTCAGGCCGGGATCGACCCGGGAGCGCAGACCGTCCGATGAGCATGCAGCCACCCCGCAGCCTGCGGGCGCGGGTACCCCGCGCACTGCTGGAGGCGGAGCCGGGCGCTCCGGCCCTGCCGTGCGGCGATCAGGACGGACTGCTGGCGGTGGAC
>RFPK01000390.1 GCA_009926195.1 Synechococcaceae bacterium WB4_1_0192
CTCCGCTCTGATGAGCGAGATCGGCACCTACTTCGATCGCGCCGCTGCTGCTGTTGCCTGAGGCAACGCCGTACTGGCGTCCAGACGCCAGTCAGGCCTGCCGGGGCCCCGCCTGATCGGGGTCCTCCGGCAGGCCTTTCCAGTGCAGGGCCGTGCGGCGGGCCCAGAGCAGCAGCGGGTACAGGCGCCGGGCCCGCGGCGGCGCCGCAAACAGCTGGTGGAGCAGCGCCAGCAGAGGATCGCTGGGCTGGAGCCTCCCGCACAGCTCGGCGATCGCCTCGGCCCCGTGCCAGGCCTGTTCCCCCTCCAGCAGCACGGCGCCACGGGCCAGATCCAGGCCCCTGGCCCTGAGGTCGGCGCGCAGCAGGTGGTCGGCCCGACCATCGCGGATCCGCAGATCCGGCAGGCCTCCCACAAGCTCGCTGCGCAGGGCGAAGTGGCGGCAGAACGGACAGCCGCCGTCGTACACGAGCACCAGGTTCATTGCGCCATCCTGGCGATCGCTGCTCCGATGCCGTGACCCAGCTGATCGCCGCGGTGATGGCCGTTCTGCTGCCCCTGTGCTGCCTGCTCACGCCGCCTCAGAGCCTGGCCGCCGCCGATCCCAGCCCCGAACACTTCCTCTGCGATGGCGACCCACTGCTCGCCGACGTGCACATCGGCGCCGTGGATGCCCCCGGCATTCCCAACACGGCACGCGGCACCGTGCCAGGCTCGTTCATCGTGCTGGAGTGGCGGGGCGTGAGCCTGCAGCTGCCGCGCACCAACAACGCCGGCACGCCGAGCTACAGCGATGGCCGCTGGTGGTGGCAGGCGCTCGATCCCGAGCATCCCGGGTTCGCGCAGCGACGCGGCGCATGGGAGCACTATTCCTGTGAGGCATCGCCATGAACGAGGATCTTCTCCCCCCCTGGCGACCCTTGCTGCGCGGCGCGCGCCAGCGGGAGGGCCGGGCGCCCCAGGCCCGCTGGCTGCAGCTGGCCACCGTGGGACTCGATGGGGCGCCGCGGGTGCGCACGCTGGTGTTCCGCGGCTGGGCCGGACCGGCCGAGCTCGACCTGCTGACCGATGGCCGCAGCGACAAGGCCGCTGAACTGATCCGGGAGCCGCGGCTGGAGCTGTGCTGGCTGCTGCCGAGGGCCCGCGCTCAGTTCCGGCTGCGCGGGCGGCGGCTGGCCCTTCCCCAGGAGCAGGAGCGGGCCGCCCGCAACCAGCACTGGCAGCAGCTCAACCCGGGCGCCCGGGCCCTGTGGGCCTGGCCGACGCCGGGAGAACCGGTCAGGGCCGCAGGGGCCTGGCCCAGCGAGCTGGCCGATGGCAGCCCCTTGCCGGACTGCTTTGAGCTGGTGCGGATCGCGATCGAGCAGGTGGAGCTGCTGGAGCTCAGCGGCCACCCCCATCAACGGCGCCGCTGGCGCGCCGATCAGGGCTGGGCTGAGC